>JBEPVH010000073.1:0-7678 GCA_041691115.1 bacterium
GTCCCGAGAAGGGCGGCAAGGAGCTCGGCTAAACGCAGCCTGAGCTGACTGAGGGGCCGCGGAGAAATCCGCGGCCCTTCTTCTTTTTCTGCGTCATTTCATGACGCACCGGCGGCGCGCTGTCAGTTGTAGCGAGCGAGCGCGATGCAGGCGTTGTGCCCGCCGAAGCCGAAAGATGTGCTGATCGCCAGATCGATGTCGACCTTGCGTCCCACGTTGGGAACGTAGTCGAGATCGCATTCGGGATCAGGCTCGTCGAGGTTGATCGTCGGTGGCACGAAGCTATCGTTGATCGCCTTGATGGTGATCACCGCTTCGACAGCACCGGCGGCACCGAGCAGATGGCCGTGCATCGACTTGGTCGACGACATCGGGATCGTGCTGGCAGCAGCACCAAGCGCTGCATGAATCGCCTTGGTCTCGGCCGAGTCGTTCAACTGTGTCGATGTACCGTGCGCGTTGATATACCCGACCTCGTCGGCACCGCGCTGCGCGCGCTTGAGTGCGTTGACAACAGCGCGACGTGCGCCATCGCCATTGGGTTCCGGTGCTGTGATGTGCGACGCATCGGCTGTCGCACCATAGCCAACGACCTCGGCGTAAATCTGCGCACCTCGGCGCTGCGCATGGCCCAATTCCTCAAGAATCAGGATGCCGGCGCCCTCGCCCATGACAAATCCATCGCGGTTCTTGTCGAACGGGCGCGAGGCCTTGGTGGGCTCATCGTTGCGTGTCGACAGCGCCTGCATGGCGTTGAACGAGGCGATGCCAAGACCACAGATGGCGGCTTCAACGCCACCGCTGATGACAACCGTCGCGTCACCGCGGCGGATCCACTCGGCCGCCTCACCGATCGCATGTGCAGCCGATGCGCAGGCCGACACGACTGCGAAATTGGGTCCCTTGGCTCCGGTGTCGATGGCGATCATTCCCGCCGGCATATCGGCGATCATCGCGGGCACGGTGAACGGCGACACGCGACGCGGCGACTGGTTGTGCAGCGCCAGCGTGGCGCGCTCCAACACCTCGAGGCCACCCACGCCCGACGCCACCAGCACGCCGACATCCTCACCCATGGCGGCGATGTCGAGGCCAGAGTCGGCAACTGCCTCACGTGACGCAGCGATTGCCAGCTGGATGGTGCGCGACGTGCGTCGCACCTCCTTCTTGCCGACGACCGCCTCTGCGTCAAAGCCGTGGCATTCGCCCGCTATCTGGGTTCCCAGGAGCGAGCAGTCGAAGAGGGTGATCTTGTCGATGCCGGACCTGCCGTTGCGGGCGGCGTCCCATGTGGTGGCGACATCCAACCCCAGGGGGGTGACGGCGCCCATGCCCGTGACGACGACGCGTACGCGTTCCTCGGCCATTAGCGCGCCTCCTGAGTCACGACAACGGGTGCTCCCAGAGCGTGATACCCACCATCGACATGAATGATCTCGCCGGTGATGGCGCGGGCCATCTCCGACAGTAAGAAGACGGTGGTGTCGGCGACGGGGCCGGAGTCGGCGGGGTCCCAGGTGAGCGGAGCGCGCTCAGTCCAGAACTCCTTGAGATCCTTGAATCCGGGGATGGACTTGGCGGCCATGGTGTCCAGCGGACCCGCGGCCAGCGAGTTGACCCGGATGCGACGGGCGCCGAGATCGCGTGCCAGGTATCGCACGATTGATTCCAGGGCCGCCTTGGCAGGCCCCATCCAGTCGTAGAGAGGCCAGGCGAACGCCGCGTCGAATGTCAGGGTGACAAAGGCGCCACCGGTGTCGGGCATCAAGGGTGCCAGTTCGGCAGCCAGCGTCTTCATCGAAAAGGAGGAGACGTGGATGGCCGTGGCGACAGATTCCCACGGGGTCTCGAGGAACTTGCCGCCCAGGCAATCCTCCGGGGCAAAGCCGATGGCGTGGACGACACCGTCAAGACCGCCCCACATCGAGCGCACCTCGTCGGCGACGGCACGTACGTGATCCACCGAGGTGGCGTCCAGTTCGAGAACCCGGGGGACGGGATCGAGGCGATTGGCCGAGCGCTCGGTGAGGCTCATGGCCCGGCCGAACGAGGTAAGAACGATCTCAGCGCCCGCCTTCTGGCACGCCTCGGCGATGGCGAACGCAATCGACTTCGGCGTCAGGACGCCGGTGACGAGGATGCGCTTACCCGCGAGCACACCATTGGTGCTGGGCACGGCGGCGGGGTCGGTGGATGCAGTCACGTCGCTCAATGCAGATGCCGGACAGTGCTGGCGTGGTTACGACCGCCGAATGATGCCTACTCCGGGCGAGCCGATGCCGCCGCAGCAGGGAAGTTCGCGGTGCGAATCAACTCCAGCATGGCCGCATGCCATGCCGGGGAGCCGCAGAGGATGTCGCCGGAGTCAAAGAGCGCCTTGTCGTCGCCGTGCCAGTCGGTGGCCACACCCCCCGCCTCACGAACGATGAGGGCGCCGGCGGCGATGTCCCAGACGGCCAGGTTGAGTTCGAAGTAGCCGGTCCAGATGCCCGACGCCGCGTGGCAGCAGTCAAGGGAGGCCGACCCCACGCGACGGATGTCCTCGAAGCGCTCCACCGCCGCCTCGAGGACGGGCAGGTAGCTGGCGCGACGGCCTGTGTGGCGGAACGGGAAGCCGGTGACGAAGACCCCGTCGGCGGGTGCTGAGGAGATGTCGAGACGCTTGCCCGTCTGGTCGTGGGCGCCGCGGCCGGCCGCCGCCGTCCATTCCCTGCCGGTGAAGGGGGCGACCACAGCTCCGGCGACGGGGACGCCACCCTCCATGAGGGCCACGGAGACGCCGACCGCCTCATGGAAGCCGCGAAGGAAGTTGGTTGTGCCGTCGAGCGGGTCGACCACCCACATCGTGGGAAAGCGTTCACCGCCCGCCTCCTCGGCAAGGACCGGCACGTCGGAGGACCGGCGGCGCAGAACATCGACGACTGCTGCCTCGGCGGCACGGTCCACAGCTGTGACGTAGTCGGCGTAGCCCTTGCGCTCGGTCTGGAGCGCATCGCCGCGTTCCGTCCAGGCACGGATGGCGACGGCCCCGGCGCGGGCAGCCTCAAGGGCGATGTCGCGGTTTTCCGTGGACATGGGCGCCAGCTTACGCGGTGCCCGATCCGCGGCTATCCTTGGCCGCCCATGGCAGCACCGCTCCGCGATCGAGTTCGCTACAGGTCCGACAGGATCATGTCCTCGGGCGCCGGGGCCCAGATCGCCATGCTGGCGGTGCTCACCGTGCTCGTCATGCTGCTGCTGCTCGGCGTCATCACCGTCACCGCCATCGACACCGGCGGCGAGGAGTGGGGCACTGTCCTCTACCACGAACTTCTGGAGGTCATGGACTCCGGAGCCGCCGGTGGCTTCACCGATGGCAGCTGGATATTCACGGCAGTACAGATTGCACTGACGGTCTACGGGATCTTTGTCGTCGGTGCGTTGATCGGTATCTTGGCAACGGCTTTGGACCAGCGGCTGCAGAACCTGCGCAAGGGCCGCTCGCGTGTCATCGAGTCGCGCCATGTCGTGGTGCTCGGCTGGTCGGACCAGATCTTCACCCTGCTGCGCGAACTTGCTCAGGCACTGAGTTCGGAGCGGCGTGCAGCGATCGTCGTCATGGCAGCGCATGACAAGGTGGAGATGGAGGACGCCATCCGCGAGAAGGTGATGCATCCGCGCTCGGTGCGCATGGTGTGCCGCACCGGCAACCCTCTCGACATCGACGACCTGACGCTTGTGTCGCTGCCCGACTGCCGCGCCGTTGTCATCTTGACGCCGGACGGCGAGAACGATCCCGACTCACTGGTGATCAAATCGCTGATGGCGATCATGTCGTCGGCGGGTGCTGACATGCCGCAGTACCGCGTTTTCGCTCAGATCAATGATGAGCAGAACACCGAGGTGGCCATGCTGGCCGGTCGCGGTCGCGTGGAGCTTGTGCCTCCGCAATCGCTGACGGCCCGCATCATGGCCGAGACGGCAAGCCAGCCCGGCCTGGCAGCTGTGTTCTCCGATCTCCTCGACTACGAGGGCGACGAGATGTACGTGGTCACCGTGCCGGGACTCGCGGGCGTCACGTTCGGTGACGTGCTGTCGCGTTTCGACAAGTCGGTGCCGATGGGGCTCGTGTCAGGACAGGGCGAGGTGGCGCTCAACCCGCCGATGGACACGGTGCTGGCG
Organism: bacterium; assembly: GCA_041691115.1. GTDB lineage: Bacteria > Chloroflexota > Dormibacteria > Aeolococcales > Aeolococcaceae > JBEPVH01. The sequence continues at coordinate 4,162 of JBEPVH010000073.1, forward strand.
ACGACCGATCAGATCATCGCCGTCTCCGAGGACGACAGCACCGTGGTCGCCGACGGCTCGCCGGCAGTGGACGAGGCTCAGGTGCGGATGTCGGACGCGCCGGTGCATGCACCAACACGGTCGCTGATCCTCGGCGAGAACGCGCAGCTCGATGTCATCGCCGAGGAACTGGAACGCCGTGCGCCCGAGGGATCCGTGCTCGTCATCGCCTCACCCAGCGACGGCAGCGCAGCAGCGCGACTCAGCACCGAACTCACACGGCAGGCGATCAGCCATCGTGCCGTCTCCACCAACAGCCGCCGCGACCTGGAGTCCCTCGATCTGGGGAGCTTCGACCGCGTTCTCATCCTCGCCGACCCGGAACTCGAAGCCGAACAAGCGGACGCGCGCACGCTGACGACGCTGTTGCATGTGCGCGACCTGGCGAGCCGTGATGGCCGCGACGTTGGCGTTGTCTCCGAAATGCTCGTGCCCAACAACCGTGCACTGGCGCAGGCTTCCACGGACTACGACTTCATCGTGTCCACCGAGCTGATCAGTCAGTACATCGCCCAGGTGGTGATGACGCCTGTCCTGTCGGAGATCTTCCGCTCGCTGCTGACCGGAGACCGCGGCGTCATCGTCATGGAGAGCGCCTCGCTGTATTGCGCCATCGGCGAACCTGTCAATTTCTACACGGTGACGGAGTCGGCGCGACGCCGCGGCCAGATCGCGCTCGGCTACAGGCGCCGCGTCAACGCTGCTGTACCGCCGGTGGTGACGCTCAACCCGGCGAAGTCATCGTCGGTGACGTACGGTAAGGACGACCAGATCATCGTTCTCACTAAGGGCCCGTTGCACCAAGCCTGAGTCAGGAAGCGGCGGGCTGCTGCTCCGCAGGTTCGAGCTCAATCGCGCCGGATCCCAGCAGCGTCTCCATCGCGGTTGCATCACCGGGACGGGCCAGGAAATACCCCTGAGCCATGGCGCACCCGAGATCGCGCAGACGCGTCACCTGGTCGGCACTCTCGACGCCTTCGGCGACCAATGACATCCGCAGCTTCTCGCCCTGGTCGACGATGGCGTGAGCGGTGGACGTCGCCGGGTCGGAGTCGGCGAGAGCTGCGATGAACGGCCTGCCGATCTTGAGGATGTCAACGGGCATGCGGCGCAGATACTCCAGCGTCGCGTGGCCGGTGCCGACGTCATCGACAGCCAGGTGGATGCCACCACGGGTCAGCGGCGTCAGGGCCTGGGGTGCGTCCTGCAGGTAGGCCTGCAGCGAGTCTTCCGAGAACTCCAGGATCACGCAATCGGGGTTCACCCCCGTGTCATCAACGACGCGCAGCACGCCTTCAGCAAATGCGGGATCCGCCAGATGGGCAGCGGCGATGTTGACCGAGATCGCCAGCGGAGGCGTGCGTTGGAACGAAAGCTGCCAGGCGCGCAGTTGCAGACAAGCCTGGCGCAGGACCCAGAGACCGAGGTCCGGCGCCAGACCGGCGTCCTCGGCGAGCGGCAGGAAGTCCATAGGCGGCACCGTGCCGCGCTCCGGGTGGAACCAGCGGACGAGTGCCTCAGCGCCGAGCACCGAACCGTCGCGCAGGTCAACGATGGGCTGGTAGTGCAACGTCAGTGAGTCGGTGAGCAGCGCAGCGCGGAGGTCGTCGAGCAATTGCGCCGGCTCGGATCCTGCCTCCTGCCGGTCATGCACCGCGAATGTGCCATCACCCGACGCCGCCAGCGACAGTGCCGATGCCGCATCACGCAGCACCGCCGACGTCGTCGTGATTTCGGCAGGTTCGATGAGGCGCACGCCGGCGTGTGCCTCGGTGTCGAGAGTCATGTCGCCGAGGACCATCTGCTCGTTCATTCCGGCGCAGAGACGCTCGGTGATCGTTGACGCCTCGGCGTCATCACGAAGGTCGAGCAGGAGAATGGAGAACTCGCTCTCGCCGGTGCGCGCCGCGACGTCGGAACGACGCAGCAGCGACTCAAGACGGCTGCCGAGCTGTCCCAGGATCTCAGCGCCGGCGTCGGGGCCGAGGCGTTCTGCAGCTGCCATGACGCCGCCGAGGCGAATCACGATGACGCCCAAGGGACGTCCTGCCTCGCGATGATCGAGGGCATCCTGCAGGCGTTCCACAAACAGCGCGCGCGTCGGCAGTTTGGTGAGCGGATCGTGCAACGTCTTCGACGCCGCCTCACGCTGCGCCGCCACGCCACGCGCGAACTCCAGTTGCAGCGGCGCGCCGGGGAACAGTGCAGCCGACAGCGGTGTGCGCAACGCGCGAACACCATCGAGGCGGCCGCGATGTGAGGTGCCGGTGATGTTGCCGAGGGCGAGCAGGCCGCGCAACGAGCCTTCGCCGCCGAGTCCGATGAACACCGCGTTGCGCAACTCTGCGGCAGCGGCGAACCGCGTCAGTCGCGGATCCTTGTCAGGCCCTCCGAGAATAGCCACCTCGACGCCGGTGACGGCATCCAGAGCGGCGAGTTCGGAGTCGTCGAACTCGACGATGTGGAGCAACTGCCGAATGTCATTGTGGCCGTGCACGGCGCGCAGGCCGCGCGTCCCCGTGGCGTCGGCGATGAGAAGTGTCGCCGAACCGGCGCTGACGAGACGCGCCGACGCCGCAAGTCCCGCTGCAACGCCGAAGGCGATGTCACCTGCCAGCAGGGACATGGCCACATCACGCTGAGCATCGGCATCGCGGATCTCACCGGTGACGCGGCGTACTCGCCGCCACATCAGGAGAGCGGCAACGATGGCGCCCAGCGCCACAACCCCCGCCGCGATGTCGAGGATCATTGAGGCCCGCGGCGCAGATGAATCACCTGCGGCGAACCGCCTCCGTCGGTAGCGTCGTCAGGGGCGCCGGTGATCTCCTCGAGCGACCCGCCGTTAGCGAGCAACTTGTCGATCTCACCCTGGCCCACGGGATGGCAGAGCAGGAATCCCTGACCCAGAGCGCAGCCCATGTCGCGCAACTTGGTGACCTGCACGGGGTGTTCGATGCCCTCGGCGACAAGAGTCAGTTGCAGGGAGTTGCCGAGGCCCACGATGGCTCCTGCGAAGTCGCCCTTCGAGTCCTCTCCGATGAGGTCGTCAACGAACGGCTTGGCAATCTTGAGGATGTCGATGGGGAGGTTGCGCAGATAGGACAGCGACGAGTACCCGGTGCCGAAGTCATCAATGGCGATGCGGATGCCATGGCGGCGCAGCGTCTCCAGCTTGCCCAGAAGTGGCGACTTGTGATCGAGCAACATGGACTCGGTCAGTTCCAACACCAGCGACGTCGGTTCGAACCCGACCTCGGACAGGCAGTTCATGACCTCTTCGACGAAGAGGGGCTGCTGCAACTGCCGTGTCGACACATTGACCGACACATAGAGGTCGCGCGCCTCGGGATAGTGGCGCTGCCAGCGCAGAGTCTGACGGCACGCCTCCTTGAGCACGAAGCTGCCGATGGGAACAATGAGGCCCGAGTCCTCGGCAATCGGAATGAACTCCGCAGGGCCGATGAGGCCGCGTTCG
>JBEPVH010000074.1:0-7656 GCA_041691115.1 bacterium
GCCATGAAGGGGATGTCGAAGGATGTTCCGTTGAGTGCGAATCCGAGGGAGATCTCCTCGGGATTGATGGTCACCCGTCCGGGGACCAGTGCCACCTCGTCGAACCCGTAGGCGCGGCGAGCCATCTTGTTGCGCCCGACCTCATATTCCATGGTGGCTCCCCATCTCCCGCCGATAACCCCTCAGATAGACAAAAACCCAGGGAAGGCCCTTGCCATCCTGGGTGGGTGTCGACGCTGGGGTCAGCGTCATCTCCAGCATTGGGGCAGTCTAACAGGGGCCGAAAAAGGCACGCGGCTCAGGTGCTGCGATGCTTGCCGGTTCCATTGGCGCTGACGCGCGCCCTGCCGTGGAGGAATGCCTCGAGGTCGGCATCGGCGACAGCAGCCAGCGGCTCGGGCATACCGTCGCTGCCGCGTGCTGCCGCATGGGCGCTGACGCAGTCGATCGACGAGAAACGCGGTGTGTAGCCGAATGCCGAGAGCAGGCGTGTGGTGTCGACGCCACGGCCATGGCGCAACAGCGGCAGCAGGTGGTCCGGCAACGGCAGGAGCCCACCGCCGCGCAGCATCCGCACCGCGATGGACGTCGCCAAGGGCGGAATCAGCGGCACATTGCGGCGTCCCTCCATGGCGATCGCCTGCGACAGCGTGACGATGCCACCACCTGCCACGTTGACGATGCCGCGATGCCGCGCATGAACGGCGCGATGCAGCACGTCGACGACGTCGCTCTCATGGACGAACTGAAGGCGCGGGTCGTAGCCGAGGACGGTGGGAACGACGGGCTGTGCCAGGTATTCGGCGAACGGCGTGCCCTCGGCGGCACCCAGGGCGTCGGCAAAGCGCAGGACCGTCACGTTGGTGGCGGGGCGGCGCGCCGCGAAATCGGCGATGTACTCCTCCATCTCCTCGAGGTCGCGCGTGAAGGCATCGCCGGCTGTGCCGCGGCGCATCGTCTCTGTCCACAGGGCAGGCGCCGTCGGCGTCGCCGGGTAGACGGCAGTCGACGACTTGACCACCAATGACGTGACAGGTGAGTCGTCGCCGGCACATGCCGCCAGCAGGTTCATGGTGCCGATGACGTTGCTTTCATGCACCTTGCGTCGCGGTTCGCGGCGGGTGTCGATGACGGTGCCCGCATGAACCTCGGTGTCGATGCCGAGACTGCGAATCAGGCGCCCGGCCAGGGCATGACGAAGGTCGGCGTTGACGAATTCGGTGCGGCTCAGCTGCCGTAGAGGCGGCGCCGTGTCGAGAGCAACGATCTCGTCAACGTCGGGGTCCGACTCGAGACGCTCGGCAAGGGCGGCGCCGAAATGACGTGAGACGCCGGTGACGAGGACGCGGCGACCGCCGCGGCCGGCCGTCACGGATAGATGCCCCTCACCTGGGTGGCCTCAGCCACCTTGGCCACGGCGATGCGGTACGCCGCCTCGCGAAGCGTGCATTTCTCGGCCTCGGCGCGGGCATTCACCTGCTCCCAGCTGCGCACCATGATTTCCTTGAGCTTGGCGTTGACCTCGCCCGCCGACCAGAAGAACGACTGCATGTCCTGCACCCATTCGAAGTAGGAAACGATGAGGCCGCCGGCATTGGCAAGCACGTCGGGAACGATGAGCACACCGTTGTCGGCCAGCGCCGCATCGGCATCGGGGCCCAACGGTGAGTTGGCTCCCTCGGCGATGACCTTGGCGCGGATCGTTGCTGCGTTGCGTGCCGTGACCGTCAGTTCGACGGCGGCGGGCACCAGGACATCGACATCCAGTGCCAGCAGCTCGTCATTGGTGACGGCATCTTCTTGCGAAACGTCGGCAAGCCTGCCGCCATCGATCTTGATGCGGCGCAGCGCATTGATGTCCAGGCCGCTGCCACGATGGATACCGCCCGACGAATCCGAGACGGCCACAACCGTCATGCCCGCGGCGGCGAGCGCCTCGGCTGCATTGGCACCGACCTGGCCGAATCCCTGGACGGCGAGGGTGGCGCCGGACGGATCGATACCGCGGTCACGCAGAGCACGGAGCGTGACGGTGGCAAGCCCGCGCCCTGTCGATGATTCGCGTCCCTCAGAGCCGCCGACCGATGTCGGCTTGCCGGTGACCGATGCCGGGATCGAGTAGCCGGCATGCATCGACAGGGTGTCCATCATCCAGGCCATGACGGATGCGCCTGTGCCCAGGTCGGGCGCAGGGATGTCCTTGTCCTGGCCGAGCAGCAGTGCTATTTCAGTGGTGAAGCGCCGTGTCATGCGCTCCAGTTCGGAGAGCGTCAGCGTCTTGGGATCGCAGATGACGCCGCCCTTGGCCCCGCCGAACGGCAGATCGACGACTGCCGCCTTCCACGTCATGTTCATGGCCAGGGCACGACAGTCGTCGATGGTCATGTCGGGGTGGTAGCGCAGACCACCCTTGGCAGGGCCGCGGGCCAGGTTGTGGTGAACCCGAAACCCTGTGAAGACCTTAAAGGAGCCGTCGTCGAACTCCACGGGGAAGTGCACCACCAGCTCGCGCTTGACGGACCGCAGGACGCGGCGCATCGAGTCATCGAGCCCCAGGGCCGTTGCCGCGGCGTCGAACTGGAACTGAGCATTGCTCAGAGCCGTATGCGGTGTCGACGGCACTGTCGTGGCGCTCATGGAATCCTCAGCGTGCGACGGGGTGACCCACCGGCCGTAGCTCTGCAAGCTCGCCGTGGAGGCGCTCGACCTCACGGGTCAGGGCGCGAAGCTGGGAGCGTAGCTCGGCCACCTCGGCGGCCGTCGCCGCTGCCGGCTCGCCGCCGCGCTTGCCGAACACCGCGTCGAACGACGCACGCCTGCCAATCTCCTCAACCGCACGCTGTCCGATGGAGGCGGGCAGGCCGAGGGAGCCACGAAGGACACCGCTGAGCGGCGCCACCCGTCCTTTAACAGTGGAGCGCGTCCTCGAGCCGGCCGTTTTGCCCGACCGGGCCGTGGCGGTGCGGCGCACGCTGCTGCGCCGCGAACCCCCTCCGGAGCCGGGAAGCTGGGACATGGTGGCCTGGGTGATGTCATCACCCGAGGTCTGGTCAACGACGCGGACTCCGATGCCTTCAGCTACCAGCGACGCCAGAACGTCAAGGGTCACGTAGCGCCGGGTAACCGTGTCGTAGAGCTTGCGGTTGGCGTACTTCTTAATGAGATGGGTGCCGTCCATTGCGGCGTCCTCCAAATGTCGCGCGACGATGCTCGCGGGACTATACGCAATTCAGAATGGCGACCATTCGCGGCGCACCGAGTCCATGTGACGCGTTTGCCGGGCGTGTCGGACGTGCATGAGACGACTCCGCGAGACCCCCGCAGCGGCACCACGTGTGCCCGTCGGCAGGCTGTGTAGCTGCCGCTTCTGGCAGCAACATCAGACTCGTTTTCGCAGGTCGGATACACCCCGCAGTGGACCCACAACGATGTGGCAGATCGAGCGCAAGTTGACAAGACTGTATGTACGCAGCATGCTATGCGCCGTCCCGACAGGTTCGGTGTGTTTACACAGCGTCCTGTCAGAAACACCGCAGTGACGGATTTTCAAAAACAGCCGTCACTCAGGGAGGCCCACACGATATGGCCAGGACCACTCGTAGGAAGACCGGTGTGAAGCGCACCGTCAAGCGCACTGTCAAGCGCGCATCGGCGGCATCGCGTCGCGCAAGCACCGGTGGTGGTGATCTTCTCAAGGCAGTTCAGAGCCTTGTAAAGGCGCTGCCCGTCGCAGAACTCGAGAAGCGGCTTGCCGGTCTCGAGAAGTCGGTCGCCAAGCTCGAAGGCGAGCTCAAGACCGCAGCACGCAAGGTTGGCACCGCCGTTCGAAAGCGGAGCACAGCCAAGAAGGCAACGACGGCCAAGCGCCGCCCTGCCAAGCGTGCCGCAGCAAAGCGCAGCACTGCCAAGCGCAGCACTGCTAAGCGGGCGACTGCCAAGCGGGCAACCGCCAAGCGGGCACCTGCCAAGCGTGCAACCGCGAAGCGTGCCACTGCCAAGCGGGCAACCGCGAAGCGTGCCACTGCCAAGCGTGCAACCGCGAAGCGTGCCACTGCCAAGCGGGCAACCGCAAAGCGTGCCACTGCCAAGCGTGCAACCGCCAAGCGCTCCACCGCGAAGCGTGCAACGGCCAAGCGCAGCACCGCCAAGAAGGCGACAGCTGCCAAGCGCACGACAAGGCGTCCGGCAGCGCGCAAGACTGCCGCTGCCAAGAAGACCACGACCCGCCGCGTAACGTCCCGTCGTGGCGTTCGCAAGTCGACTTCGAGCCCGGCGCCTATCGCCGTCGTCTCCTAGTCAGACGATCTGAGGAGAGCCCCTGCGCCGGTGCGCGGGGGCTCTTTCTTTTTCCCGGCGCTGACAACTCTGTTGCGGCCAGTTCGCTTGGCGACATAGAGGGCCTCATCGGCGAGGGCCATCAAGTCGTCGCCCGTGTCACTGTCATCGGGATAGGTGGCAGCGCCAATCGATACGGTGAAGTCCACCATCTCGCCGTCGCCGATGTCGACACGCAAGCCCTCGACGGCATGGCGCACCTTCTCCGCCACCTGAGCCGCATCCCCGGCTGAGGTGTCGGACATGACCACGACGAACTCCTCGCCGCCGTAGCGCGCTGCGAGATCGGAGCGCCGCACGCTGCCCGTGAGGACGGCAGCGAATTCCTCCAGCGCTCGGTCGCCGGCGCGGTGGCCATGAGTGTCGTTGAGCTTCTTGAAGAAGTCGATGTCGAGCATCAGAACCGAGAGACTGCGCCGCTGCCGCTGTGCAATCGCGAGCTGCTGTGAGAGGTGGTCAGCGAAGAACCTGTGGTTGTGCAGCCCCGTCAGGTCGTCCGTCGACGCCTGGCGTTCCACCACCGCAAGGATGCGATAGCGCTCGAGAACGAGCGCCACCTGCTCGGCGGCACTGGCGGCGATGTCGGCGGCACCATCCGGCGCGTCCTCGGGTGGATTACCCACTACGACGACACCGAGTGCCTTTGACCCAACTCGAATGGGTACCGCCAGGAGGGTGGCGAAGCCGGCGCGGACAAGGCCCGGATCCGTCGAGACACCGTGCTTGACACCGTCGCGAGCATGGCCGAACGCAGCGGCTATGACGCCGTCGCCGTGGAGGAGCGCCTCGGCATCAATCTGGTGCCGCGACGACGTGACGGCGTATGCCGGTCCACCTTCAGATCCGGCGACGGTAATCATCGCCGCTGTCGCCGACGTCTCACTCACGAGAATGCCGCACACGTGCTGCAGCGCCGACCGGAGGGGCTGAGGCGAATTCATCTCCGACGCGATGGATGCACGGGCGCGGCTGGCGCGCAACATCGCTCGCAGCTGACGCCGCGTCTGTTCGAACGTTGCCGCCAGATGCCCCACCGCATCGTCACCGAGGTTGTGAGGCATCGGAGCCTCAAAATCGCCCTCAGCCAGGGCTGCGGCGGCACGCTCAAGGCGGCGCAGTGGGCGATGCAGGTCGGCCTGCACGACGACGACAACTGCCAAGAGCGCGACCAGTGTCAGTGCACCTAGGAGCAGAGCGGCAGGGTCGATGTCGGAGATGCCGGTCGCCGCAGTCGACACGACAGCCCGGACGCCGCCTCCTGCGTCGACGCCGACGACGGCCACATCGTGGCCGGCAAGACTGATGACCTGAGCGCGGTTCGGTGTCGCTACAACGTTGGCCAGCTCGGCGGGAAGGGATACCCCTGCCGCCGTATCACCGCCGGCGATGGTGCCGGCGGCGAGAACCGTGCCGTCACGCACCAGCACCACGTCGGGTACCAGGCGGCCGGCCAGCCGACGCGCGGCGACAACGTCGCCACGTGATTCACCGATCACTGCCGAGGCGACGATCCAGGGAACGCCTCCGGCGATCGCGACTGTCGGCACCTTTGTGTGTGCCGCTGCCGCCAGCATCGCTGTCAATGGCGGATCAACCACCACTCCGCCGGTGGCGGCGATATGTGTGGTTACACCCACGACACCGATCACATCACCGGGCGTCGCCGACACAGAATCCTCTGTGATTGCGCGAACAATATCGGTGTCGGCGGCAGTAGCCCCGAGAGCCGTGAGCTGAGCAGCAACGTCGGCGGCGTAAACGCCCATCGCGTTGCGCTGGTCGTCGAGCAGAGCCGAGAACAGCTGAGCCTCGGTCGTTGCGTGAGACAGCGCCAGGGTTCGCGCTTGGCCGATGACGACGAGCATCGGTGCCGACACAATGAGAACTGTCATCACGGCCAGCACGGCGGTGAACCGAACTGTGAACGATACGGAGCGCCAGTGGCGCAGTACAGCGGGGCGCACGGTGGTCAGGTCGCCCGGCGTCGGAGCGCCAATCCGGTGAGGATCAGCGCAGCGATGATGACGCCGACTGAGGCGCCGCGAAGCCATGTCAGCGCTGACACGAGGGTTCCTCGGGGAATACCAGTGACGGCCCCCGCGCCACCGACGATGCCGCCACCGGCACCGGGCTCAGGACCGACGGCGATGGCACGCGGCTGCGCCGACGACGGCGCCCTCGTCGGCGATGCAGCAGGCGACTGTGTGGCTGTTGGCGCTGGCGTCACTGCCGTGACCGGCGGCCGCACAGGAGGCGGCGGCGTTGGCACCGGCAGCGTCGGTAGCGGCGGCAGCTTGGGCAACGTCAGCGTCGGCAGCGGCAGGGGCGGTAGCAGCCCGTCGGCGGATGCCACGGCATGGGCAGGAACGGCGATCCCGGCGATTGCCGCCAGGACCGTCGGACACACCATTGATGCCAGGATGGGCAGGAACCTCACCGGCCTGCGACGCGCCGGCCGTGCCTGCTCCCAAGGAATGGGGCTCATCTGGAAAACCCTCCGCCCTACGATGCTAGAGCGGCGTTCCGTCGCACTTGTGACCGTCGTGTGACGATCGCCGTGAGTGCGGCATAAAAGCTGATAGCGGGACTACCACATTAGATGTCGATCACGGGCCACCTCGCGCCGACCGGGTAGGCTCTGCGCATGCCCGATGTGGTGATCAGCTTCGTCGACGGTGAGGTGCTGCACGCTGCCACGCCGGAACTCACTTTCGACCTGCCCATCATTGAGGCGGAAATGCGCGGCGTCGACGCCAATACCGACGAAGCGCTGTTCCCTCTGGCTGCCATCCGTCTGCTTCTCGTCGGCGACGTGGAGCCGGCGCCCGAGGCTGCCGACCTCGAGACCTGGGACCGCGCCGTCTTCCATTTCAACGATGGCGAGACGCTGCGAGTCCATATGGCTCCCGATGCACTGTTGGGACGGCACGGTGGCTTGTGGCGCGTCGTCGAGCCGGGGTCCGACGAGATGCGCACGCTGGGTATCCCCTACTCCGCACTCAAGGGCATCTACCGCGTGCGGCAGTGGGACAGCAGATCGCCGGCCGACCGCCGCGCCGGAGATCCCGACGCCCGCGCCGACCAATTGACACGCATTCTTGCCGAGCGCGATGAGCGCGCCGGTGCCGAACCGCGGCGCCAGCCTCAGCCCCTGATGCGCCGGGTTCGGCGCACGCAGAGGCGCCCACCGGCCCCGACACCCGAGGAGGACACGACGACATGACGACACGCATCCTGGTCACCGGCGCAGCAGGCTTCATCGGCTCTACCCTTGTCGACGCACTGGCGAGCGCGGGTCACGATGTGGTCGCCGTCGACGAC
>JBEPVH010000075.1:0-7656 GCA_041691115.1 bacterium
CTTCATAGCCATGCGAGGTCGTCGGGCTTTCCTGCTAATCACCCACCGATGACGACATTCCTTGGCGTCCCGGTTCGGATTCGCGGTGTGGTGTACGGCAACCTATATCTCACAGAGAAGCAAGGCGGAGAGGAATTCTCCGACGCTGATGAGCAACTCGTCGTCGCTCTCGCGAGCGCGGCGGCCGTGGCGATCGACAACGCGCGGTTGCACTCGAGAGTCCAGGAGCTCGCCGTCCTCGCCGACCGTGAGCGCATAGCTCGCGATCTCCACGACACGGTGATCCAGCGTCTGTTCGCAACGGGCCTGGCGCTGCAGGGCGCTGCCCGATTGGCAGAACGCCCCGACGTGGTCGCCCGGATCCAAGAGGCCGTCGATGACCTTGACGACACAATCCGAGAGATCCGTGGAGCGATCTTTGCCCTCCACGCCCATGAACGAGGGGATCATTCCATCCGGGTGCAAACGCTGGCGATGGCGGCCGAAATGACACCGGTCCTCGGCTTCGAACCGCACGTGCACTTCGATGGACCCGTGGATGCCGCCGTGGACGCTGCCGTCGGTGACGAGTTGCTGGCGACGATGCGCGAGGCACTCACCAACGTTTCGAAGCATGCCGCTGCAACGTCGGTGGACATCTACCTGCGTGCTGGCGAGGTGCTCGTTCTGCGCATCATCGATAACGGCAAAGGTGGGGCCCGTGAGGGCGTCGGCGACGGGCTGGGAAACATGGCTGTTCGTGCACAGGAGCTCGGTGGCATCTTCTCGGTGAACGACCGCGATTCCGGCGGCACGATTGTGGAGTGGTCTGTCCCGTACTCGTGAGCTGACGTCACACAGCGACGGCAGAGGCCTCGAGCGATCCCGCAAGGTGCGCCAGGAACTCCCGCACCGTGGCCTCGGCAATCCTGTGCAGCAGCAACTTGTCTGCGCCCCTGCCAACGGCGCCGAGCGGCGGCCGGTATGTCGCGTTGAGACTGATCTGGGTCACCGCGGAGCCGACGGGCGCAATCTCCAGGTCTCCCTCGAGCGCAGGGAACAGTGACGATGTCCCCGTGGCCCGCCAGAAGAGCGGCACGATGACGGAGTCGCCGCGCGCGTACGGAATGCCCGTTGTCAACAACACCTTCTTGCTGGGCATAGCAGCGCGAGCGGGGCCCACACGAATCAGCAGGTGCTCACCATGACGGTGGGCTCTCCCCGCACTGTCCGCCAGGCGGGCAGCACCTCCAACGACCAGGTGCGCGTTCACCGTAGGGGCCGGCAGCGGAACGTGGATGAAATCGTGGATAAACATGTGTGCCGTGAGGGTCGCATCCAGCTGCGCCGAGGAACAGAGCCCAAGGTCATCAAGTGTGTACTCGGCGGCGGGTGGCTAGGGCCGAAGGTCCCATTGCGGCAAGTGCCGGCGCCTCTAGTGGTCTGCCCGCGGGCAGTGGACCATGGAGCTATGAGGCAGATCTCCACGCAAGAGCTCGAGCGTGCCGGTGCCGACACGCGCGAAACCCATGTGTCGACGGTGTATTTCAGCGGACCCCTGGCTATCAAGGTCAAGAAGCCCGTCAGCATGGGGTTCCTTGACTTCACCTCTGCCGCACAGCGGCGTGCAGCGTGCGAGGCTGAGGTAGCGCTCAACTCCCGCTTGTCCCCCGACGTCTACATCGGTGTCGCGGACATCGTCGACGGGCACACCGGAGACGTGGTCGACAGTGCGGTCGTGATGCGCCGGTTGGCAGACGATCGCCGTCTGAGCACCCTTCTGAGTGGCAATGCCGACGTCAGCGCCGATCTCCGTTCTGTAGCCCGGCAGGTAGCTGCGTTCCATGCCTCGTCACCAAGGTCCGATCGCATAGCGGATGCTGCCACTCCGCAATCACTTCAGGCGCTCTGGGATGCGTCCACTGAGGCGCTGCTGACAATGGACGATGCGCCTGTTGACGCAGCCGCCGTCCAGCATGTGGCCGCAATGGCACGCGCCTATGTAGCGGGACGAGCGCCGTTACTGGCTCAGCGCATCGCTCTTGGAAACATCTGCGACGGCCACGGCGATCTCTCCGCCGACGATATCTTCTGCCTCGACGACGGCCCAAGGATCCTCGACGGCATCGAGTTCGACGAGAAGCTGAGATTCGGCGATGTTCTCGCTGACGTCGCGTTTCTGGCAATGGATTTGGAGCTCAAGAATCGTCCGGAAATGGCACGGCTCTTCCTTGCGGCATACGCCGAATTCAGCGGCGAGCACCACCCGGCCAGCCTGGCGCATTTCTACATCGCCTACCGCGCGCTGGTGCGTTGCAAGGTGGCAGCGCTGAGGCACCAGCAAACCTCAGACGCCAACGACGCGGCAGAGGCGATCCGCCTCATCACTCTCGCCAGCGACCACCTGGAACGCGCCCGGTCGGTCCTCACCCTGGTGGGCGGGCTGCCGGGCACCGGTAAGTCATCACTCGCCGACGGCATCGGGGACGCCCTCGGCTGGGTCGTTCTGCGCTCGGATGAGGTTCGGCGTGACATCGCCGGCGTCGGCCGCGACGCGCGGGCACCCGCGCAGTTCGGCAAGGGGATCTATTCGCCAGTCAGCGGCGACGCCACGTATGCAGAGTTGACCCGACGTGCATCGGCGCTCATTGCGCTCGGCGAGTCGGTGGTCGTCGACGCCAGCTTCACACGAGCCTCGCACCGTGAGCTCTTCCAACGGGCGGCCGACGAGGGGAGTGCAGCACTTGCCGAGCTTGAACTCTGTGCCCCGCCGATGACGACAAGGCAGAGACTCCAGCACCGTGCCGACCGGCATGCGTCGGACGCAACGCCAGCCATCGCCATACGTCTCGCCGCGGCACGTGAGCCGTGGCCGGCCGCGCAGCGGATCGACACCACCGCTTCGCCGGGCCACTGCCTCAACACGGCAATCCACGTCATCGCGTGCACGGGGGTCGACAGACGCCCATGGATTCGCACTCAATCAACCGGCCTGGCGCCCGTCGGCGTCGTACACCTCGAAGGAGCACCAACATGAAGCGCACGATCGTTCTCGGCCTCGATGGTTCGGAGGGCAGCGCTCGGGCATGCGAATGGGTGGCCTCCCTCGCCGCCGACCTCGACGTCGATATCACGGCAGTGACAGTCGTTGACACGACGCCATTTGTATACGGCATCTCTGGAGTAGGACCCGTTGCCATGCCGGACACACAGGTGATGCAGCGGGCTGCCGAAGTGGAGCTTTCCGCAGGGATGACTGCACCTCTGCGCGCCGCTGACGTGAAGTACACCATCCGGGTGGAGTGCGGTACGCCCGCCGAAGCTCTTGTGTCGGTGGCCCGCCAGCTGCATGCGCACATGGTGGTCGTGGGAACACGGGGCCATGGACCACTGCGTGAGCTGCTGCTCGGCTCCGTCGGCCAGGCACTCACCCACCATGCCCCCTGTCCGGTGGTGGTTATCCCACCTCACGCGGCGGCCAGCACGGGCCGTGTCGAGTCCGCTCGGGTTCCCGTATCCGCCACCCTTTCCGCTCAAGCCACGGCATAGACTGCTCACGATGGCAGACAAACCCATTCGCGTCCTGCTCTGCGACGACCATGAGCTGGTCCGCCGCGGCCTCCGCTCCCTGCTTGAGGCCGAGGCGGATCTCTTAGTCGTGGGTGAAGCAGGCAGTGCCGACGAGGCGGTCGCCCAGGCGGCGAAGTTGCACCCCCACGTCGTCGTCATGGACGTGCGCATGCCGGGACGCTCCGGCATCGAAGCCTGTCGCGACATTCGATCCGCGGATTCTGCGATCAGCGTTTTGATGCTCACCTCGTTCGCCGACGACGAGGCCCTATTCACATCGATCCTCGCCGGCGCCTCCGGCTATGTTCTTAAGCAGATCAAGGGGAACGACCTGACCGAGGCCATCCGCAAGGTCGCCGGCGGCGAATCGTTGCTTGATCCCGCTCTCACGCACCGAGTGATGGCGCGAATCCGCGGAGAGATCGCGTCCACGGGCGACGAGGTTGACGACCTGACCAAGCAGGAGCACAAGATCCTCGCGCTGGTCGCGGAGGGCCATACCAACCGTCAGATCGGCGAGACGATGCATCTCGCAGAAAAGACCGTGAAGAACTACGTGTCCAACATCTTGATGAAACTCGGGCTGTCGCGCCGTGCCGAGGTCGCCGCCTTCATGGCGCGGCGCAGCGCCAAGAAGAGCGACGGCGACTGGCCCTGATCAGGGCCGCAGCACCAGATGAGTGATCGCGTGTGCTGCCGGTGACGCGCGTCGCACGGTGGCGAGGACATCGCGTTCCAGCGCGATAGACGGGATCGATCCCTCGACGAACACGTCGCCGCCGTTGTCGTCCAACCACACGTGGGACGCGACATCAACGCCGATCGCTTCCCTGATGAGGGCCATGAGATGCTCGTTTCTGCTGCGTCTAAGCGTTGGCGACATCATCGTATTGCTCCCCGATATAGGATTTCCTCAAGTATCGATCGCGACTGACGCACATACAAGGGTCGTTGGCCGTCGACAGACCTGTTACCAAGGTCACAATCCACCGCTGCCTTTTGCCTCTGGGAGCACCCCGTCGTTATCGACAAGATGGCTCTGTCGACCGATAACTTCGTGGGAGTCATGATGAGCACGCCGCCGAAGATGCAGAGTCGCCCAGGTGCCGTGCCGGGCGACGGCAGGATGTCACTGTTCGCGCTCCTGGCGGGAATACTCGCCCTTGTCATAGCGCTCATGTCGCTGGGTATCGCCCTATCGCGATCGAATGGTGCCCGCACCGATATCGTCACAGCGGTTGCGAACGACACCTCGACAACAGCGAGTCTCATCGATGCGTCGGCCAAACCTGCCGCGGATTGGAAGCCGTTCGATGCGACCCTGCACCCTGTCGAAGGTGGCACCACGCACAACGCCACTTTTCATATGAGCCACACGATGCTGGAGGTCGCACCGGGGGTGACGCAGATGATGTGGACGTTCAACGGCCAGGTTCCCGGCCCAACGCTTCACGGCCACATCGGTGACATCTTCAACGTCATGATCATCAATGACGTTGACATGCCGCACTCCATCGACTTCCACGCCAGTCAAACGTCAATGGATGTGGACATGCGCTCGATCGGCAGGGGCGAGTCCCTGGTTTACCAGTTCCGAGCGGTGAAAGCTGGAATCTACATGTACCACTGCGGAACAGCTCCAGCCCTCCTGCATATCGGTAGCGGCATGTACGGCGCTGTCGTCGTCGACCCGCCAAGCATGCCGGCGGTGGCGCATGAGTACGTGATAGTCCAGTCAGAGCTGTATCTCGGCGCCAAGGGTGGAGAGCCCGACTTCAACAAGATGAAGGCGGATGCTCCGGATGCCGTGGTCTTCAACGGCTACTACAACCAGTACAAGTACTCCCCGCTGATGGTCAAGGCCGGCGATCGGATCCGCATCTGGGTGATCGACGATGGACCCTCGGACAGCAGCTCGTTCCACGTCGTCGGGACCATCTTCGACACCGTCTACAAGGAGGGGAACTATCTCCTGCCACGCGGCTCATCCGGAGGCTCCCAGGCCGTGGATCTGGGCCCGGCTCAGGGCGGATTCGTTGAGTTCACCGTGACCAAGCCGGGGATGTACGCGATGGTGACCCACAAGTTCGCCGATGCCAACAACGGAGCTGTCGGAATCATCCACGCCATATAGGTCCAGCCCTCGCTCCTCAGATCGCCAGATTGGTATTCGCGAGGACCGGGGCGTGACCGCGGCGCGACCGCCTCGCGATGGCTGGGCCATAGCCTCAAACGGTGGCCTCACGTCACCTGCCCACGTGGGGAGGGGAGCACCCGGAGGCGGTTTCTGTGGCGTCACCGCTGCGACGCGGCATTGCCGCCTGCCTCCTGTTTCTGGCCGCCATCGCAGGCGCCATGGCTGCCCCCCGGGCGCCCGTGGTCAGCCACACGGCGTACTTCACGACCACCGTTGTCGTGGCTACCTCAGGCACCCCGTCGGTGGCCGGAAACAGCGTGACCTACACGGGCAGTGCCGGTGATGGTTCGCTGCCGACGCCGCAGGGCTACATGGACTTCTACGACGGAACGGCGGCGCTCCCCGGATGCGTCGATCTACTGACCACGCCGTCCGCCGGCAATCTGGGCAAGGCCACCTGCACGGTGTCCCCTGTTGTGGTCGGCGCTCACTCGATCACGATGGTCTTCCATAACGGCAACGCGCCGTTCAACGGACCGCCGCAGACCACAGCCGCGATCACACAGACGGTGACATCCCTGGGAGCGGGGCCGCAGCTCGACGCCGAGGTGCACTACTCCGACTCGCTCGACATCACGTCGCCACTCTTCTCCACGACGGTGAATCCAGAACTCATCGTCGTGTTCTTCGCCAGCCGACAGGCAGGCGGGCCCAGCCCCACGCTTGTGCCATCGGTGGGCGGACTGACGTTCACCAAGGCCACTGAGGTCAACGTCGCCTACAACGGCCGGGAGGTCATCTGGTACGCGCAGGCAACGGCGATCTATACGAATATCTCCGTCACCGTGAAGGGCGCCTGGGAGGGAAACCTCTGGGTTGAAGGCTTCACCGGATTCGATACGACGACTCCGATCGGAGCCACGAGCACCTCGAACAACGGTCCGCCACCGCCTGACCCCAATGTCACATGCACCACCACCAAGAACAACGGCTGGGTGTGGGCCGCGGGATCGCAGAACACCGGCGGCGTGGCCCTTGCCGCCGGTGGCGGCAATCAATTCGTTGACGAGTACACCTTTGGCTTCAGTCAGGAAGACTGGATCGAACGCGAGACCGCCGCCACCCCGGTGGGCGGCACCGCGGTCACGATTTCCACCTCCAACGGTGGCTGGAACTGGGCAATGGCATGCGCCGAAGTCCGGCCATCCGGCGTCGCCGCACCCGTCGCCGCCTTCGGCACCGGGACGCACGCGAACCCGCAGCCGACGTCACACACCCTGCCGCCGATTTCTTCGACCACCCCCAATGAGGTGTTCATCGCATTCATCGATACCAATGGACCGACGACGGCATCCAACCTGGTCACGTCCGTCACAGGCGGCGGCCTCACGTGGACGAAGAAGATCTCGGAAGGCACGCAGTACGACGGCGCCGAGGTGTGGTGGGCGGTGGCTGCTGCACCCGTCACCAACATGCTCGTCACATACAACTACGCCACCGCCACCACGGGCGGCCTTGCCGCTGTCACCGCGTGGTCGGGCGTCGATCCGGTGACTCCCCTCGGAGCTTCGGTCAGCGGCAACAACACGACGGGCGCACCCTCGGTGAACCTCGCCACCACCCGCAACAACTCCTGGGTCTGGGGTGCGGGCGCCGACTGGGACAGCCCCACCTCACACACTCCCGGCGCCGGCCAGGCACAGTTCCTTGAGGAACTTGACCCGTCCAACGATTCGTACTGGATTCAGCGCCGCAACGCCCCGACGCCGCTCTCCGGCACCAGCGTCACGATCAGCTCGACGGCCCCTGTGGGCGACCGCTGGGACCTTGTCGCCGTCGAGATCATGCAGGCGCTAACAGCCAGCACGACAACACTCACATCATCGGCTAATCCGATCTCGCCGTCCCAGACCACCACGTACACGGCGACTGTCACGCCGGCAGCACCCGTGCCGACGGGTACCGTCGTG
>JBEPVH010000076.1:0-7638 GCA_041691115.1 bacterium
CGTTGGTGGGGATGTACGCCGAGACGTCGTTGGCCTTGGTCTCGATGATCGGCAGTGCCGTCAACGTGCCGCCACCATGCTCGTCAGCGAGACGCGCAGCACGCTCTAGCAGGCGGGAGTGCAGGTAGAACACGTCACCGGGGTATGCCTCACGAGACGGCGGACGGCGCAGCAGCAGCGACAACTGGCGGTAGGCATCTGCGTGCTTGGAGAGATCGTCGTACACGATGAGGGCGTTGCGGCCCTTGTTCATGAACCACTCGCCCATGGCGCAACCGGCGTACGGCGCGATGTACTGCATGGCAGCGGGATCGGCGGCGGTTGCCGCAACGATGATCGTGTACTCGAGGGCGCCGTACTTCTCCAGCGTGGCAGCGACCTGCGACACCGTGGCGGCGCGCTGGCCGATGGCGACGTAGATGCAGACGACGTCCTGGCCCTTCTGGTTGATGATCGTGTCGAGCGCCACGGCCGTCTTGCCGGTCTGGCGGTCGCCGATGATCAGCTCGCGCTGGCCGCGGCCGATGGCGAACATGGCGTCGATGGACTTGATGCCGGTCTGCAGAGGCGTGGTCACGCCCTGGCGGTAGAGAACACCGGGAGCAACGCGCTCAATGTCCATGGTCTCGGTGGTGGCGATGGAGCCCTTGCCGTCGAGCGGCGCGCCGAGCGCGTTGACGACGCGGCCGACGAGAGCGTCACCGGCGGGCACCTCGGCGATACGGCCGGTGGTGCGGACAGTGTCGCCTTCCTGCAGGTGCTGGAAGGGACCCATGATGACGGCGCCGACGCCATCCTCACGAAGGTCGAGTGCCAGTCCGAAGACGGGAGTGCCGTCATGTGCCGGCGGGAACTCGAGAAGCTCACCCGCCATGGCCTGCTCGAGGCCGTAGATGCGGGCGATACCGTCGTTGACCGATGTGACGACACCCTCGTGGGCGTCGACCACCGGCGCGTCGAAGGAGGCGATCCTCTGCTTCAGGATGTCGCCGATTTCGTCACTGCGTATGGCCATGGTGGTCGTCGTCCTCTTACGTCAGGCGAGAGATGCCTGGAGTTGCTGCAGGTGAGTGCGCACCGAACCGTCGATGACGCGGTCGCCGATGCGAACGATGACGCCACCGATGATCGAGGCGTCTTCCTTGAATCCAATATCAACGCTGCCCGTGACCTGGTTGCCCAGTGCCGACGTCACCGTGGCGCGCAACGCGTCGTTGAGCGGAACTGCCGAGATGACCTCGACATGCACGACACCGCGCTGCCGATCGGCGAGCCTGTCGTACTCCGGCAACAGCATCGGCGCGTTGTTGATGCGGCCGCGCTCGATGAGCAGCCGGATGAGTGAACGAACCTGCGCCGAGCTGCCATCGAGCAGATCGTCAGCCAATCGCACGCGGTCGGGCATCGGCAGGCGCGGGTTGGCGAGGGCGCGCTGCACCTCGTCATTGGCAAGTGTGTCGACAGCCCGGTTCAGCTCGGTGCGCCAGGCGTCGATGGCGTTGGCCTCAAGTGCCAGCGCGAAGTAGGCCTCGGCATAGCGGCGCGCGATGATCGTAGAGGCCATCAGTTGCGCTCCGCCGGCGACGTGCCGATCTTGGCAACGGTTTCCTCGACGAGATGCGCATGACCCTTCTCGGTCAGTGCCGACGACAGCGCCTTGCCGGCGGCATCGACAACGAGATCACCGAACTCGCGGCGCAATTCGTTGATGGCGCGGTCGCGCTCGGAGTCCATCTGACTCTTTGCTGCCACCAGGAATGCGGCTGATTCCGCCTGGCCGCGGGCTCGAATCTCAGCACCCTCTTCTTCGGCAGCCTTGCGGGCCCGCACGATGATCTCCTCAGCACGACCCTTGGCCTCATCGAGCTGCTTCTGCGACTCGGCCAGCGATGCCGCGATCTCCAGCTTGGACTTCTCGGCCTCGGCCAGCTGGGCTGTGATCTTGTCCTGCTCGGCCTGAGCGACCTTGCGAATGCGCGGCCATCCGTAGACGACGATGAGCGCCAGCATCACCAGGAAAGTGACGAATTCAGCAAGGAACTCGGCGTTCATCGGATGGCCTCACGAGCCGCGCGCTCGACAGCGGCGTCGTCAACGCCACCTCCACCGAGCCGTCCGGCGACGGCGGCAACCAACGTCACCACCTGGTCGCGCAGTTCGCCCGCGGCTTTGTCACGCTCACCGCGGACCTCCGTTCGGGCTCGCTCGATCTCAGCGTGCGCGGCGGTGCGTCCGGCAACCCGCGATACCTCGGCATCGGCAGCGCCGCTCTTCTGAGCCTCGGCGATGAGCTGCCGCGCCTGATCTCGGGCTCCGTCGAGAACCGCCTCGACCTCGGCCGTGTTGCCGGTCAATTGCTTGCGGCCCGCCTCGGCCTCTTCGCGCGCTTCGTCAATCTGCCGTTGGCGACGACCGGCGGCGTCGACGATGGGCGGAAACACGAACTTGGAGAGAATGGCAAGCAGCACGAGAAACGCCACGATCTCAATCAGGAACGTCGCGTTCAGACTGAGGATGTTGACGCTGGTGTCCTTGGTGGCCGCTTCGGCCCCCAGGAGTGCTGCGAAATGCACGATCCGCTCCGCTTGCGTGTGTTGTTATTTAGCCTGGGAAATCAGAACGAAGACGAACGCCAGGTTGATGAAGTACATCGCCTCGCAGAGTCCGACGATGAGGAACATCGTGGTCTGCAGGCGACCTGCCATCTCGGGCTGGCGCGCCGTTCCCTGGATCGCTGCGTTGCCGGCTAGGCCGTCGCCGACGGCGGCTCCGATGGCGCCGCCGCCCAGGGCGATGCCGGCTCCGATGAGCGCTCCGGAAAGAGCGGTGGGGTCAGCCATGGTGTCTCCTATTCCTCTGAATCAATGTGCAGCGCCGGCTGGGCCGTGCTGTTCCGCATGAAGCGCTTCTCGCGCCATTCCGAAGTAAATGATGGTGAGCAGCATGAAGATGAGCGCCTGAAGGGACCCGATGAAGAAGACATCGAACGCCTTCCAGATCGACAGGGCGGGCACCGACGCCCAGATGGGCAACGCAGCCAGCAACTGAACCATGATCGCTCCCGCGAGGATGTTGCCGAATAGCCGCAGCGAGAGCGTGACGGGCTTCAGCAGTTCCTCAATGACATTGAGCGGCAAGAACATGATCCGCGCCCAGATCGGCATGTCGAAGGGCTTGGTGAAACGGTAGAAGAAGCCGCGGATGCCCGTTGCCTTGATGCAGTACCACTGGACGATGACGAACACCACGATGGCCATCGCCAACGTCAGGTTCCAATCGGAGTTGGCGGGCAGCAGCGGCTTGGCCAGCGGGAAGAAGTCCACCCAGTTGGCGATGAGGATGAAGGTTGCGATGGTCACTGCAATGGGAACGATGAACTCGGCGTCCTCTGCAACGTTGTCGGTGGTGAGCTTGCGCGCGTAGGACAGCACCGCCTCAAACACCATCTGCAGCGATCCGGGCTTGCCATTGTTGATGCGGGCCCGGACGAAAAATCCGAGCAGCAGCACGAGCAGCATCGCCACGCCGGTGGAGATCAGCGTGTTGTGGTTGATCGTGCAGAGAAACCCGCCGCCACTGCAGATCTCCATCGTGTCCTGATGGGTGGCGGTGACCTCGGCGAGAAGTCTCATTTCCGGGTCGCCACGTAAGCGGCCGAAAAGGCCAGTGTCAGCTGGGCGATTCCAAGGCCAAGGACGAAGGGCCAGACGTGCTCCGGTCCAGTGAGGACGAAGGCGCCGAGGACCAGGATGGTCAGCACCACGATGCGCAGACCCGAGGTGGCGCCGAACGGCAGGCCTGTCCGGTACAGGCGGTCGGTCGCCAAGTGGTTCAGCGCACCGAGTGCGAGTCCGGCGACAAGAAGAGCGCCGATACCAGGTGCCCCGGCCGCGCCCGTGCCAACGATGGCAATGGCGGCAAGGACGACACAGCTGATGGTGGCGAGCCGGATAACGTGGGCCGGTGGCCCGGAATCCGTGTGGGTCACCAGTACCGCTTGAACCTCACGTAGACGACGCCGACGGCCGCGACGATACCAAGAAGCATCCCGACGATGACGCCAAACGGCGCAGTGCCGAGACGACTGTCCACTACCAGTCCGCCGATCAGCGGCAGGAGCACCGAAACGGCCAGAAGAATGCCCAGTCCGGCGAGCTCGCCAGGCGATGGCGAATCGGTTCGCCGCGGATCACTCACCCCCGCGGCTTTGTCAGTCGCGGTCGGCTTCGCGCGCCGACGCTTCGGGGGCGACGCGGCGGCCCGGCACCTCGATGGCGCCCTCTTCCATCGAGTCGCCGTCGTCTCGGCGGCCGTGGTTGCGGCGCCAGACGAGGACCAGGGCCACGACGAGAAGGACCAGGGCGATGTCGAGGATGCGGCGGTGGCCGAACATGGCAAGCGCCAGACAGCCGAGGATCGCCGTCATCAGATAGAAGGTCAGCGCCGTCTCCATGGGCGTCATGCCCCGCGCCAGCAGGCGGTGGTGCAGGTGGCCGGCGTCGGCCTGAGCCGGACTCAGCCCCGCACGGCGGCGACGCACGATGGCGAACGCCGTGTCGCCGATGGGCAGCCCCAGTGCGATCAGGGGAACGGCCAGTGAGAGTCCAACAGCGATCTTGGCGACGCCAACGATCGTGATGATGGCCAGGGCCACGCCGAGGAAGTGAGCACCCGTGTCGCCCATGAAGACCCGGGCGGGTGGCAGGTTGAAGACCAGGAAACCGAGGCAGCAGCCCATGAGGGCGCCCGCCATGACGATGACGCCGCTCTGCGTGTCATGGGCCACATCAAGACGATTGACGGCGGCAAGCATCGACACCATGGCGACGATGCCGACGACGCCCGCGGCAACGCCGTCGGAACCGTCAAGGAAGTTGATCGAGATCTGCATGCCCATGACCCAGACGACGGTGATGGGGACTGCGACCCAGGTCGCCAGTTCGATGATGTGCGGCGTGCCACCGGTCGTCGGTAGCGCCACGAAGGTGATGAGGATTCCGGAGGCGGCGACACCGATGGCTGCGCCCATCTCAAGCACCAGCTTGGTCCAGGCCGACAGATCCAGAACGTCGTCGATCGCCATGGTGATGGTGATGGCGGCGCACACGGCGACCACCTGCCAGCGCTCGGAAATGGACGAACCAAAGGCGACCATAGCGGCGGTGAAGCCGAGGAACATGGCGATGCCGCCGAGGCGAGGCGTCGGCTCAGGATGGAGGTGTCTGTCCTCGTCGGGATGGGCCATGGCGCCGAGACGACGGGCCAGGATCATCGACAACGGCACAGCGCAGATGCAGACCGCAGCCGCCAGCAAGAAGGGCGGCAGGGCTGGTCCCCACAGTGCTGTGAACGCGAACATCGTCGAATCTAGCCGCGGTACGCCAGCGGGAACCGTGCACACAGCGCCAGGCTGCGAGCGCGCACGTCGGCGCGTGTTGCAGCGCCTTCGAAGTCACCGAGCATCGTCGCGATGAGAGTGGCGATCTCCGCCATCTCAGCCTGCTTCATGCCCCGTGAGGTGACAGCGGGCGAACCCAGGCGGATGCCATTGGGATTGAAGGGCGAACCGCCATGCCCGGGGAAGGCGTTGGCGTTGAGGGTGATGCCGACTTCGTCGAAGGCATCCTGCACGGCGCGTCCCTTGAGACCCGCGGGACGCAGGTCGACCACCATCAGATGGTTGTCGGTGCCCCCGGTTACGAGGGTGACGCCTGCGTCGGTGAGCCCCTTGGCCAGCGCAGTGGCGTTGTCTACCACCTGCTGCGCGTACACCTTGAATTCCGGCTGGGCGCACTGGAGGAGCATCACAGCCTTGCCGGCGATGGCATGGAGCAGCGGGCCGCCCTGGTTGCCGGGGCAGACGGCCTTATCGATTGCGTCGGCATATTCCTTGCGACAGAGAATGAGTCCGCCCCATGGACCGCGCAGCGTCTTGTGCGTCGTCATGGTCACGAAGTCGGCGTGCGGCACCGGCGACGGATGCACACCACCGGCGACAAGCCCGGCGAAATGCGCCATGTCCACCAGCAGATAGGCACCAGCCTCCTTGGCGATGGCAGCGAACTTCTCGAAGTCGAGGCGTCGCGGGTAGGACGAGTAGCCGGCGACGATCATCTTCGGCTTGACGTCGAGGGCACGCTGGCGGAGAACGTCGTAGTCGAGAAGCCCCGTCGTCTCGTCGACTGTGTAGGCCTCGAAGTGATAGATCTTGCCGGAGAAGTTGACAGGCGATCCATGGCTCAGATGGCCACCCTGATCCAGCGCCATGCCCAGGACGACGTCACCGGGCGACAGCATCGCCGAGTACACCGACATGTTGGCGTTGGTGCCGGAATGCGGCTGCACGTTGGCGTGCTCAGCGCCGAATAGCGCCTTGGCACGGTCGCGGGCGAGGTTCTCGACCTCGTCGACGACATCGCAACCACCGTAGTAGCGCTTGCCGGGGACGCCCTCGGCGTACTTGTTGGTGAGCCAGGAGCCGACCGCTTCGAGAACCGCGGGCGATGCCAGGTTCTCCGACGGGATCAACTCGAGGGTCTGCTCCTGACGAACCAACTCGCGCTCGAGGAGATCGGCAGTAACCGGGTCAACAGAACGGAGATTGGGCTTGTCGGCCACAGGACGCATGGCGGTGATTGTCGCGCCATTCGCCGGGATGTCACTCATCGGATTCCCCTCGTAGTGGCGGCCCCAGGAAGGGGCTCAGCTCGGAAGCCGTAACAGGCCCCTCGCGCAACAGCCGTGGAGGCACGACCGTGCAATCGATGATAGATGAGGCCTGTCCACCACCGCGACCACCATCGAGAACGACGGGGACCTGGGCGCCGAATATGGCCACCACCTCGTCCGCCGTCGCCGCAGCGGGTTCGCCGTGGCGGTTGGCCGATGTGGTCGCCAGCGGCCCTGTTGCCTCCAGCAGCCGGCGAACCAGCGGATGGGCGGGCACACGGATCGACAGCGATGTCCCCTGCCGCGGCACGGCGAGGCGCCGCTCCCCCACCGGCACGATGATCGAGAGGGCTCCCGGCCAGAACGTCACCGCCAGATCGATGGCGATCTTGGGCAGCAGCGTGATCCCCTCGAAGGAATCGGTTGTTGCGCCCAGGAGCGGCAGTTCGAGACCACCGGGACGCCCTTTGAGTTCGTAGATCCTGTCGACGGCGGCGGCGTTGTCCGGATCGCAGGCAAGGCCGTAGACGGTGTCGGTGGGAATCGCGACAACGGCGCCGTCCTTCAGGGCCGCAATGACGGCGCTGAGTTCGTCAGTCATCGCCGGCGACGACGACGCGGTCATTGCCCGCCAGATCTTTGATGACATGGACAGAGCGGCCCGGCCACGCCTCGCGGGCCATCTGTTCCACCTGTGCGGCACGTCGCGGATCAACCTCCATGGCGATCCGGCCCGGGGACGCCAGGTGGGCGACTGCGATGCCGAGGACCTGGCGATACGACTCCAGGCCATCGCCGCTGTCGGCCAGCGCCACATGAGGTTCGTGGTCGCGCACATCGCGCATCAGACCGGGAACTTCGCCGGCGGTGACATACGGGGGATTGGCGACAACGATGTCGAACATCTCCCCCGCCGCCAGCGGTTCACCCCACGATCCCTCGCGCAGGTCGACCCTATCGGCCACGGCG
>JBEPVH010000077.1:0-7631 GCA_041691115.1 bacterium
GCGCATCGCCTCCCAGCCCTTGGCAACGAACGGTGGAACACCGTCGGTCCCACCGCGCTCATTTTCAATCGCCGCCATGGTGGGCGTCAGGACTGTGTAGTGCACGGCGGTTGGGCTCAACCCGAGGTTGTCGGACCAGCCCCAGAACTCCGCGTGCAGAGCAGCCATGTGGGTAAGAAACCTGCGGTGGTGCTCCAGCGAAACGGGATGCTCTGTCGACACGAGGTAGTCGGTGATGTCGCGCATGAGCAGGGCTGCACCGTCGTGCTTCCCGGGTGCGGAATGGTCCGCGCAGCCAACAACCGCGTGGTCGATGACCGCGGGAATTCGGCCTGCCAGCGGCGAACGCCAGAGATTCATCTGGCGGCAGATCACATCGCCGGCACCGCGCATGATCCAGTCATCGTCGCGGCAGAGGTACTTGAGGACCAGGCTTTCGCCATCGACAACAACACGTTCGAAGCTGCTGCCGGACAGTGAGTCGGCCGTCTTGAATGATTCGCGGGTCGCGGACGGACCGATGAGGTCCGCGACGGACGTCGCGTAGCGGATGGCCTGCGTACCGGCGTCAGGCACCGACACCGTCCACTCCACGCGGCTTGACGCGATGCTCGAACATCTCGGTCGCCAGGCTCACCAGTTCAAGGATCTGGGACTGAGTGACGCGGCTCCGCCCTTTTTGGTTGTGGCCTTCATATCCGGTCTCGGCGTAGCTCGGGGCGATGACGTCGCGGCTCACTGACGGTGTCCCATTGTTGGTTGACGCCGTGTGGATCGACAACTCCTGGCAAGCGGCTTCCTTGCCGTTCGAATACCAGATGCGGATGTCGAGCTGGCGGGCCCAGTCTTTCTCTCCGGGGAATTCGAGCACGTCGTACGGCGGCTTGTCCGGGCCGTTGGGATCGATGCGGTACTTGTCGTATTCCCAGCCCCAGACGCGGAGTTCGACGGCAACGAGGGTTGCCGGTCCGACATGGAGGTTGAGGTCCGGGTAATAGCCGCCGGAATCCGGTGCGGAAAGCGAGTCGCCGTCCTGCAGGAGGATGTCGGCGACGGCGCAGCGGCGAACCTTGCGTTCGAGCGAGGTCGCTGCCTCGGCGATGCGGAAATCGACGAACGTCAGTTGCTTGGTGCGCTTTTCTGCCAGCGCCCTGTCAGTGAGTGCCTTGACGGCGAGTTGTGCGCGCGTCAGCTTCTCGTCCATTGGTGCCCTCCCATCTCGCCGGGAAAGGTACCAGAGGCCGATCCATTGACCCCCGTGGATCAGGTGCCGGAGAGGCCTACCGCATCGATTTCGGCCCAGCCGCTGTTGTCGCCCTGTGCCACGGTGATGGCGACCTCGTCGATGGGGAAGGTCACGGTATGCACGGCGATATCCAGATCAACGGGGCACTCTGCCTGCTTGGCAAGGTTGGTGCCGGTGTAGATGGTCGCGGTGTGGCCTCCACCGGCCACGGTCACCGTCTTGATGAACCCGGGGTTCAAGCTCTGGGTGATGTGGACCGCTGTGGGGGTGAGAGCCTTGGTGAATTTCACTGTCAGGGTTTCGGTTGTGGTGTTCGCAAGGGACGCCCAAGCATTGCCGTCATCGGAACAGGTGGGGACATCAGGAGGTCCGGTCGCGGCCGTGGCATTCCACGACGAGCCGTGGGCGGCGCCGTAGTTGGACGTCGCGGAGGCGCCACTGGCGTACTCGGAGACCGGCTGGTGAACGTAGGGAGTGCCCGACGGCAGCGAGCCGCTGGTGGCCTGCGCGTGCGTCGCGAGTGGCGAGGCGGTCGCGGTTGCCGTGGGGGCGGCGCCGGACGCGGCGGGGGAGGAGGTGGTGGTGGTCCCGCAGCCGACCATGAGAGCGGCGAAGGAGATCGCAGTCGAGACGCGGGTCCGGTTGAGCATGGATTCTCCGTTGGGATCCTGAAGGAGCGGCGAATCTAGCAGATCGCCAGTCCACGTCCGGGACCCGCCGGGATTGCCGAGAATGGCCGGGTGGCCACACTTATGACGCTGGCGTTGGGATGAGCTTTGAGGTCTTCCTTCTGTTGCTCTTCCTCATCCCCGCAGTGATGGGCGTCACCTGGGCATTCGTCGACAACCGGCGCCGTACGGGTTCGTTCCGCGGACGGACCACCGAGCCCGACACGCCCGTTGATCCCGAGGCTCCGCCGAAGCAGTCCTAGCTCCGCAGCGGCGGTCGCGGATGCCCGGTATCGGGCATGATTGCGCCCGCAATGACGATGGGATTTGAGGTCAGCCCCCGTTTGGGATTGAGCCGGTGACGATGCCGCCTCCGGGACCGCCCGGAGACACGCCGCCGCCGCCCCCTAACTGGCCTCCGGGTCCGCCGCCGCAATGGCCTCCTGGGCCGGCGCCGACGCCCCCGTCCGACCCTGTGCCGCCGCCCGGTGGTGCGTCTGTGCCTCCGGCCGGCCCAGCGCCCGTTCCCGCACCGCTGCTGCCCATGCCCACACCTGCGGCCGCACCGGCTCCCGTCCCCGCACCACTACCTCCGCCGACAGTTGGCGCCCCTCCGGGGTATTCGCCGGGAGCCGCATCTGTCGTGATGCCGCCATCTTCGGGTGGCAAGCCCATTGGGGCGATCGTGGTGGCGGTGGTTCTCATCGCGGTCGTGGCGATGGTCGCGTTGCTCACCGTCCGCGGCACCAACACCGGTGTCGCCGTCGCGACTCCTGTGGCCAAGGGCCCTGGCGAGATATTCCTGCAGCCGGCGTCCGACACCGGGCCGAATCCGTATGACCCGCTGGGCAACAAGGGTTCGGGGACCACGACACCGTCAGGCGGTATCACTCCAGCACCGACGACGACCGCCGGTGTGCAGGGTGTGACGTCGGTGCCGGGTGGCAAGCCCGGGTTGTACGGCGGAACGAACCGGCTCTCTGTCTGCGATCCGCAACAGCTCGTCAACTTCCTGGGCACTCATCAGGACAAGGCAACCGCCTGGGTTGCTGCTCTGAACGCCGATCCCACTCTCACGTGGAGCGGAGGCAACAAGGTCCGTACCGACCAGATAACTGCGTACGTCAAGGAATTGACATCGCTGGTGCTGCGCAACGACACACGCGTCACCAACAACGGTTTCCTCAATGGCAAGCCGGATCCGTATCAGGCTGTGCTGCAGAAGGGGACAGCGGTTCTCGTCGACAAGCGCGGCGTGCCGCGGTCGCGGTGTGCCTGCGGCAATCCTCTGGCAGCACCGGTCCCACAGAAGGGGACGACGTCGTACATCGGTACCGGCTGGGCTGGGTTCACACCGACCAAGGTCGTCAATGTCGCGCCTGCTCCGGCCCCGATCCAGACCTTCACCGTGACGGACGACAACACAGGCGCACTGGTGCCCGTGACGCCGGGATCGCCTGTCGTGCCGCCGCCGTCGGCAAGTGGTGGCGTTGCGACGCCGTCTGGTTCAGGCCTTCCGGGTCGGGTACCGTCATCCAGCGAACTTTCGGGAAGCTATACCGGCCATCTATCCGTCGGTGGCGGCCAAGGCTGTTCGGATTACAAGGGCACCGGAGAACCGACACTCATCACCGCCACGCCGACGTCCGCAACGTTCAAGGACAAGGGCACAGAGCCGATCACTGTGGCCCTGGCCACTGATGCGACGTTCGTCTACGACGGTGAAAGTGTGGTCGGCCATGTACACCTAGTCGGTGGCTTCCGCGTTCTCGACGATGGCAGGGTCATCCTGACGGCGACCGAGACATTCGGCGACTGCACCGCATTCTTCACCGGCGAAAAGAACGGATAGGAGCCATCGTGGGTTTGTTTGATAAGAAGAGCCAGGACCAGCCGCAGCAGCCCTCGATGGCCGACATGGTCAAGATGGCCATGCAGATGCAGACAGACATGCTGCAGCAGCAGAGCGCCATGGCGGACGCCACTGCGGGCACGACCGTGGGCACGATGACGTGGGCTCGCAAGGTCATGGGGCTTCTGTCGCCGCCGCAGCCCGGTTTCGTCAAGCGTTGCTCGTGCGGCATCTGTGGCGCGCCTAAGAAGTTGCCGACAACGCAGGCGTATGTGTACTGCGACTACTGCGGTGCACTGGCCGACTTCGACCTTCGCCGCGCCTGCGAAAGCGACACGATGCCCGGTCCCGAGTACATGCGCCTCGTCAACGGCGCCCAGGCGCAGGTTGGTGCGGCACAGGCTGCCGGCGACCGCGAGGGGTACAAGGCTCTGCAGCGTCAGATCTTTGATGCATACGTGACCCACGTTCCCAACGCTGTGTCGCATCGCGCTCGCAACGACGCTTCGTACCGCGCCGCGTACATCAACTACATGGCCGAATCGGCAACCGTCCGCGCGTTTGATGACGAGGCGGTTCGCCTCGAGGCGGAGATGCGGGACCGCGTGATGGGGTTGCGCTACTCGGGTTCGATGATGGCGCAGCAGGGGGAGCTGGAGACGTTCTGGCCCATGGTCGACACCTTGGAGCGCCAGCTCGTTGTCTTCAACGCCCTCAACAAGAGCAGTGGTGTGGCCGAGATGGATCCGGACCGCGCCCAGCACCTGACATCGAAGATGGCCTGGTCAGGGTTTGCACAGGGTTGGTTGCCCATGCTTCCCGACGATGGTGCTCAGCAGTTGCTGGCCCGCGCCGGTCTCACCAACGAGTACGTGGCTGTTCAGGTGGAGGAGGGGCAGCCCCGCAAGTGTGGTGGTTGCGGAGGAGAAATCCATGCACTCGACGGCGCCAAGGCAGTCGTCTGCGACGGCTGTGGACGCACGCTCGATGTCGGTGCTGCCGAAATTCCGTGTGTGAATTGCGGCGCCCACATGACTCTTCCTGCAGGTGCGGAGCGCACGACGTGCCCGTTCTGTTCGGTCAACGTGGAGAAGGTCGGAATACTCTGACGCCCGGCTGGTCAGTCTTCCGGTAGTGCAGCGAAGGCCTTCTTGGTCTTCATGTACCAGCCCATGCCACCGATGGGATTCTTCCATCTGCCTTTCATGTCGCTGAGGGCGCTTTCATGCGTCGTGTCGCCGCCGGCGACCATCTCTTTCAGATGCTTGTCCTGCGCCTTGATAACCACGTCTGCCTTCTCGGCCTGAAACGCGGTGTCGCAGGGGCCACCCAGCTGCTTGCACGTCATCGTTTTCATGGAGGTCTCCATCCGTTGTCCTGAGCGGCGGCAACCATACACGGGAGGTCACCAGCGATCCCCCGTCAGGCTCGGATCAGCCGAGGCCCTCGAAGTCCTGGGACATATCCGCCACGGCGGCATCGAGAGTGGCCTGCCGTGCGGTTGTGAAGGCGTACTGGAGCCAGGCCATGGCGTCAGCGTCGGGGGACAGCGGCGCCAGCATGCAGCCGTTCTCCATCGGCACGAAGCCGAAGTCCTCGGCGAGCGGAGCACTGACCATGGCGCCGCGGCCATCGGCATGGGGGACGAACAGGGCCTCGGGCGTCTCGCGCGTCGTCAGATATTCGAAGAAGGCAGCTGCCTGGGCGAGCGCCTGAGGGCTGAGCTCGGGCGACAGAGCCATATGAAGCGGCTTGCCTTCGGGAGTGAAGGCGCAGCCGAGTGCCACAACCCCCGTGTCCGGAACTCCGTACATCACGATGACGGCGACGTCCTGCATACCTCGAGACTATCCCGGGGTCGCGGACACCAGGCGCCCAATTAACCGGCGACGCGACGGCTACGAAGCCCGACAATGGCGCGGTGGCAAACCTCGCCAAGTTCTCTGATCTGCAACGATCGATCGCTGGGATCGCTGATGACGGTGCCCGGCGTCAGGCCATCGTCGGTCTGGTGACGGGCGACCAGTCGTGGGCCGAACTCGGAATTGGTCTGGATCTTGCCGTCCAGTACATCGGTGAGCCCAGTGAGGCTGAGTGCGCCGCCATGCGGGCTGCCTTCGCACGCATTCATGCGGAGCCTGTCGTGGACCGCATGGGTCTCATGCGGACCGCAGCAATCCGCGTCCTCAGCCGCACGCCGGGCAGCGCTGACATGGACACACTCGTCGAGGCGTCGTACGCCTACCTCTGGGTTGATGGTGGAACCATTGATGCGGGTGCCGAGATGCGCGGTCTGGCGTTGCGAGGAATGGCTGCTGCAGACCCCGCGGCGGGCCGCTGGGCGGCGGCGCGGTTGCTCTTCGACGGCGAGGTCCCAGACCAGGAGCCGCAGCGAACCGCGGTCTCCGTCCTGGCAGCGCACGGCGACCATCCACTGCTCTTGCGCTGGATTGACGACACGCCCGGTCCTCGGCCGGCGGACGCCGCGGCAGCCGCCGAGGCGGAACTCACCAAGGCTCTTCCCGCCCGCGTGTGGACGGAAAGGGCGCTCTTGCGACTCGGCGACCGGAGCCCTGTCGAGACCATGGCCGCGTTCGATGCGGTGGTGCTGGCGGTCCGCACCGATGTTGCGCCGGGGCTCGAGGCGTTGCTGCTCGGCGTCAGCGACCCCGATTTGTTCCGCGCCCTCGCCATGATGCTGGCGACATCGCGGGAACTCGCGTTCCAGGATGTGCTGATGGGACTCGGGGAGACGCTGTCGCTGCGGATGCTCGATGCCTACACCGATTCCCTTGCTGTTTCGCGCGATCCGCGTAAAGAGAAGATGCTCGACCGTGTCACCGAGCGCGCACGCGCCGGCGTGTGATTCAGCGGGAGAGAAGCGTCAGGGCCAGTGCGATGGCCCCGGGGACAGCCTGAACGAACAGGATCCGCACGTTGGCAGTGGCGGCACCGAAGACTCCGGCGACGACGACACATGCTGTGAAGAAGATACGCACGCTGAGGCCGATGCTGTCATCGGCAACGATTCCCCACACGAGGCCCGCCGCCAGGAAGCCGTTGTAGAGCCCTTGATTCTTGGCAAGGCTCGCCGTGTCCTTGGCGAATTCAGCTGTCATGCCGAAGGTGGCGCGGACGCGCGGTGTCTGCCACAGCAACATCTCCATCACCATGAAGTAGACGTGCAAGAAGGCGACAACGCCGATTGCAACCAGCGCACCCGTTTTCACAGGG
Organism: bacterium; assembly: GCA_041691115.1. Classification (GTDB taxonomy): domain Bacteria; phylum Chloroflexota; class Dormibacteria; order Aeolococcales; family Aeolococcaceae; genus JBEPVH01. The sequence continues at coordinate 7,001 of JBEPVH010000077.1, forward strand.
CGCGCAGGGCCACCGCCGCCAGGTCGCGGACGCGAGCCCAACGCGGCGATGTGTCGAGCGCGTCGAGGGTCCATTCACCGTCGTCGGGCGAACCAGTCATTTCCGCCAGGAGCGCATTGATGGTCTTGACCTCGGTCAGGACCGCTCCCGAGATGAGGCCCTCTTCCTCGGCTGTGGGGATGATCAGCATGACCTCGTCAAGCTCCAGCGCCAACTCGTCGGTGTGTGCGCCGACGCTCTTGAGCCAGGTCGCCTGCTCACCGGGCGATGCGGCGAGGCGTGTCAGTGCCTCGCGAAGAGAACGCATCGCAAAGCGGGCGAGGTCGGCGGGGGCTGGCTCCATAAGGCGCCCATCCTAGCGGCGGGCCCTCTGGTTCAGCCTTGGTCGAGAGCAACAGCGCTGGTTATGTAGTGCCGGAGGATCTCCGTATCGACGTCAGCGAGCGACTTGATTCGAATGTGGCGTGCGTGTTTGCCCTTCCCGTGGAGGACGCCGAACTTGTCGTCGAGATCGACGCCGCGACGAAAGCCCAACGTGAGGCTTGTCGGGGCGGGATTGATCCACCCGAAGGTTGGCTTACCCACGCGGAAGACGATCATGGCGTAGCTGACCGCCTCTTCCGACGACGGC
>JBEPVH010000078.1:0-7535 GCA_041691115.1 bacterium
GGATTATATAAATGCAGGAAATAATTTGCCTTTGTACACCGTCAGCCTCGGCGGCTGCCTGCGCTCCGAATGCCTCGGCGGCAGCAAGTTCGGTGGCACGGCCACTGACGGCTGCCTCGGTGCTGACAAGACGATGCTGCTCGGCGTCGAGTGCGGCGCGGCAGTTGTCGTAAAGGACCGATGTCTCGGCGGCTGCAACGCGAGCCGTCTGCAGCGTCGCGCCGGCACCTGCAGTGGCGGCGGATGCCGCATCCACTGCCTGCTGGCGGACGAAGAGTTCGGCGGCGGCGGCACGCTCGGCGGCCAGTGCTGCGTCGGCGGCAGCAGCGGCGGAACGCTCTTCAGCGGCGAGTTCGAGCGTCCTGCCCGGTCGTCCACCGCCACGCACACCGGCCGCGGTGACGAGACGGCCGTCGCGCAGTACTGCACAGCCTCCCGCCTCCCCCACTGCGTGATACGCAGAGTTGAGATCGGGCACCAGCCACACTGAGTCGAGAAGCGACGTCAGTGCACCCGTTGCCTCGGGACGAAGAATGTTGATTCCGGCGAGCAGGCGCCGGGCCCCGGCAGGTGCGACGCGCGGGGTGCGCGCCGTCGCCGATGCGGCGAGTACCGATTCACGACCGCCCTCGGCTGCCAGGAGATCCCACGCGGCGGCAACGTCGCTGACGACGAAGGCACCGAGATGGTGCTCAAGGGCTGCCTCGACGGCTGCTGCGGTTTCAGCATCGCTGACCTCGAAGCAGTCGTAGAGACGATGGCCGGCGATCGTCCCCGCAGTGACGGCATCGGCAACGGCGCCGGCGACACCGTCGAGAGAACCGTCGACCTGGCCGCGCAACATGGCGGCGCGGGCAACCGTGGCCTGGGCCACTTCGCGGAACTGTGTGAGCGATGCCTCACCGGCACGCATGGCAGTCTGTGCCGACTCGAGCGCCTGCTGTGCCTGCTGTGCAGCGGTCTCGGAAACGCCGAGGTGTGCAGTGGCGTCGTCATTGCGGGCCTGCGCCGCGGCGGCTTCGGCTGTCATGGCGCCAACGCGGTCGCGCATCGCTGTCGCTTCGCCGTTGAGGGCCGTCAGTGCTTCGGCCAGCATGCCGACGCGCGCTGCTGCTTCGCGGCGTGATGCCACTGCACCATCGCGTGCGGCCTGCACGGTCTCCAGTTCCAGCTCGGCTTCGCGCAGCGCCTCGATGGCCGCATCCGATGCCAGCAGTGCTTCTTCATGGTGGCGCCGTGCGTCGGCGAGACGCTGCTCGGCAGCCTCGGCGGCACCGGCAGCACTACCGCCACTGCCATCAAGTTCAGCCAGCTCGGCGCGTGCAGCTGCCCGCTCTGCGTCAGCGGCGACAGCCTGAACCCGCGCCGTGGTGCGCATGACAACCGCTGTTGCCTGGCGGTCGAACCAGCGACGTGCGTCACCGGCGGCGCGCTCAGCAGCCAGACGTGCTGCCTCGAGACGCGCCAGCGTGTTGCGCTGTGTCTCGCGTGCCAGAGCAACTGTTTCGCGCTGTGATTCAAATCGTGTGCTGAACGCCAGCTCGGCTTCAGCGGCTGCCTCTGCCCTGCCCAGTGCCGACTCGAGACGGCGCTTGGCCTGACGCAGACGGCCGCGTGCGGCACGCCATTCTTCACGCGCCAGATTGCCGCGGAGTTCGGTGAGGCGCTCGGACAGCTCGCGCTGCTCAATCGCCAGTTCCGCCTGTCCTGCCAATTCGGCGAGGCGCGGTTCAGCGTCATCGAGAATGTCGTCGAGACGCAGCAGCGTCGTCTCGGCGCGGTTGATCTTGTCCAGCGCATCCTCGGATGCGGCGCGCAGCGAGCGCAAACCGGCAGCCTGCTCAACAAGCGCACGGCGCTGTGAGGGAGTCGCCTGGATGATCGCGTCGATGTCGTTCTGCGCCACAACGGAATAACCGGTCTGCGTCAGGCCGGTGGCACCCAGAACACGCTCGATGTCTTTGAGTCGAACCCTGTCGCCGTTGAGGCGGTACTCGGAATCACCGCCGCGGACGACGCGACGCGATACCGACACCTCGGCATCCTCGACGGGGATGCGGCCCTCGGTGTTGTCGATGACCAGTTCGACTTCGGCGATGTTCATGCGGGCGCGCTTGGCGCCGCCTGCATAGATGACCTCGTCCATACGCGCACCGCGAAGTTCGCGTGCATTGGTTTCGCCGAGCGACCAGCGGATGGCATCGACGACGTTGCTCTTGCCGCTGCCGTTGGGACCGACCACGGCAGTGATGCCGCGATCGAACACGATCTCGCTACGACGGGCGAAGGTCTTGAACCCCGAGAGGTTCAGACGCCTCAGCTTCATCCCCGGGATTCTGGGGAAAAGAGGGGGGCAACGTCAACATATGGGGTGCGTGGAGCGTTCGCAACACAATATGTGGGCGCCAACATCAGCGCTGGCCGCCGCGTGGAGCCTGGGGTCCCTGAGGGCCCTGAGGCTGATTGGGGTTCTGCGGCCGCTTCCGGCCTCTGCCCCCGCGATGCCCACGCCGGGAGCGCTTGGGCGGTTCTACGGGGGGCGGCGGCTCCTCACGACGTCCCACCAGGCTCTCGGCAGCGGCTCGTAGCGTGCCCAGGAGACCGCGGCGACCCTTCTCGGCAGTTCGGGGCGGCCCGGCGGGCTGGCCAGCAGCACGGGCGCCCCTGTCGGCGGCGACCTCGGTCACGCGACGGCGTACACGAGCAGATTCCTTGGAAGCGCCCTTGGCGGCGGCCCGGGCGGCGCCGGCGGCGCGCTCCGGAGGTGTATCGGGCAGGGATGCCATGTGCTCCAGAGCCGCATGGGCGGCTGCCTGCTCGGCTGCCTGCTTGGTGGTGCCGCTGCCATGGCCGACGACGGATCCGTTGACGACAGCATCTGCCGTGTACTCGCGCTTGTGGCCGGGACCGCCCGACGCCGCCACGCGGTACGACGGCGTTGTGCCGACACGCTCCTGGGAGACCTCCTGGAGCTTGCCCTTGTAGTTCTCATCAGACCAGTCGGCGAGATCGCCGATGTTCTGCAGGAACACACGCACGGCGACGCGGAATCCTTGGTCGAGGAAGACGGCACCGATCAATGCCTCGAAAGCATTGGCGAGAAGCGACGGCAGTTGCCGCGCTCCCGTCTTGGCGGCGCCTTTACCGAGTAGCAACGTCTCCCCCAGCTCGAGGCGCTCGGCAAGCCGTGCCAGCGACGTCGTGTTGACAAGGGCAGCGCGCAACTGCGTCAGCTGACCCTCGTCGTACTCGGGGAATCGCTTGAAGAGATATTCGCCGACGACGAGTTCGAGCACTGCGTCGCCGAGATATTCCAGGCGCTCATTGTCGAAACCCGGCCCCGAAGGCTCACCGCGCTCGTTGTTCCATGACGCGTGCGTCATGGCCTCGCGCAGCAATGCGGCACGCCGGAACGTCACGCCGATGCGTTCCTGCAGCGAATCCAGGCGGCCCTGCTCCTCGACGCCCAGAGGTGTCGGTACGTGAGCCGCCGGTGTCACTGCGGGCGCAGCGGGTGGTGGTGGTGGTGCAGGAGGGGGCGGCGGCGGCGGCGGTACAGGAGCGTGTTGCGCCGGTGCGTGTTGCGCCGGCGTGGGATGAGCCGCGGCAGGCGCTTGTGTTACGCGGTCGCCTCGACCTTCTCCTGGATGTACGTCCACGCCTGGTTCACGGTTCCGATCTTCTCCGCGTCCTCGTCGGAGATCTCCATCTGATACTCCTCCTCGAACGCCATGATCAGCTCCACGAGGTCGAGGCTGTCCGCGTTCAGGTCGTCCACGAACGACGCCTCCAGCGTCACCTGGTCCGGCTCGACGCCGAGCTGGTCGACCACTATCTGCTTGAACTTTTCCAAGGTCATCTCGGCCATCTTGTGTTCCCTGTGGCGAGGCGGGTGTAGCCGCCTCCGAACGGTTGTTATCGATGTCACCCGGTGCGGGCGACGAATTCGCAAATTTTCCGGAAGCGCCGTCAACGAACGGAGCTGGCTTCCGTGCCGGCTGTGCCCCTCCTGGCGAGGTGGGCGGTGGTGTGTCGGTCGTGTTCATGCCCCCAGGCCCCCGTCGACATGCAGGACGTGGCCGGTGATGTAGCTGGATTCGGGTAGTGCCAGAAAGCGGATCGCTGCCGCCACTTCTGCCGCTGAGCCGAGGCGGCCCAGAGGGATGGTGGCGGCGACGCCGTCGCGAATGGTGGCACCCAACTGCTCGGTCATGTCGGTTTCGATGAAGCCGGGGGCCACAGCGTTGACGGTGATCGAGCGCGAGCCCACCTCACGGGCCAGCGCTTTGGTCAGGCCGATGAGGCCCGCTTTGGCCGCCGAGTAGTTGGCCTGGCCGGCGTTGCCGGACACCCCGGAGATCGAGGAGACGTTGATGATCCGGCCGCGGCGCTGCTTGAGGAGGGGCTTGAGAGCCGCCCTGCAGATCTGGAAGGCGGCGGTGAGATCGACGTCGATGACAGCCTGCCAGTCCTCGTCGGACATGCGAAGGGCGAGGTTGTCGCGGGTGATGCCCGCGTTGTTGACCACGATGTCGAGGCCACCGAGCGCCTCGATCGTGCGCCCAGGCAGTGCAGCCGCTGCTGCCTTGTCGGCGACATCGGCATCGAGGATGACAGCACGAACGCCGTGGGCCTCCGCCTCAGCGCACGCCTCCTTGGCCCGCGCCGATGCCGACGTTGCACCGATGGCGACAGATGCGCCCGCCTCAGCCAGGGCCACGACAGTTGCTCTGCCGATACCTCGAGATCCCCCCGTCACCAGCGCTACCTGGCCCTCCAGTGGACGCCAGGTCACCGGGCGCGGGCCCCCAGCAGGTCGGGGAGCGCCTGAAGTTCTTCGAGTGTCGACGCCGAGGCGCCGTCGACACCCGGTGCGATGCGCTTGGCGAGGCCTGTGAGAACCGAGCCGGGGCCGAGTTCCACAAAGACGTCACAGCCAAGGCCGGCAAGTCGGGCCACGCAATCCGTCCAGCGGACGGGTGACACCAACTGGCGGCGCAGCCGCTGGCGCACATCTTCGGCGCGCAGCGATGCGGTGCCGTCGACGTTGGCGATGACGGGGGTCTTGGTGTCCTTGAATTTGGCAGCCGCAATGTCGGCGGCGAATGCCTCGGCGGCGTCGGCCATCAGCGGTGAGTGAAAGGCGCCTGACACGGCTAGAGGAACAACACGCTTGGCGCCGCGCTCCCGAGCCATCGCCGATGCCTGCTCGACACCGGCGGCGGTGCCCGAGATGACCACCTGGCCGGGTGCATTCAGATTGGCCACGACAACAGTGGTGTCGTCGTCGACGGCGACCGCGCGGCAGATCTCTTCAGCGACAGGAGCGTCGATGCCGAGGATTGCAGCCATGGTGCCCTGGCGCATTGCAGCCATGGCCTTGCCGCGGCGAATGACCAATTCCATGCCCTGCTCGGCAGTGGCAACGCCCGCTGCAACAACAGCTGCGTACTCGCCGACGGAATGTCCTGCGGTACCCAGCACCTCAAGGCCCTTGGGCAGATTGGCGGCGAGCACTGTCTCAACAAGGAAGAGCGCAGGCTGTGCGATTTCCGTCGGCTTCAGCGCGGCATCGTCGCCGTTGAGGGCTGTCTCGAGATCAACGCCTTCGCGCGTGGCAATGGCGAGAAGCTTCTTAGCCAGCGGTGCATCAAGCAGCGATGCGGCCATACCGGCAGCCTGGCTGCCCTGTCCCGGAAACGTGAGAGCAATTCGAATCATGGTGCGGTGACCGGGCTCAGAGGGTTGCCGCTACTCGGTGACGATGATCTCGCGGCCGTCGTAGTGCCCGCAGGCGGCGCACACGCGGTGTGGCAGGCGCGGCTGGCGGCACTGGGGGCAGGGATTCAGCGTCGGCAGATCCAGCGCGTGGTGGGCACGACGAGTGTCGCGCCGCCGTGGCGAGGTTTTCTGTTTGGGAACGGGCATCGAATTCTCCGGTCCGAGGCTCGCTCGGGGATGACTTGCGCGCGCGAACACCGCGCAGGCGCAACGACTGGCGAGTATACCGAGGTCAGTCGCGACGCCGCCTGCGGCCAGCGGGGGCGCTTCCGGGGAGGGTCTCGAGCCCACGCCGGACGGTGGCCAGGGTCTTGTCGAGGGAAACCTCAAGCTCCTCCATGACCTGGCGGGCGTAGGCATCGGCCTCCGACCTGACCTCGGCGGCATGGCGCTCGGCGTCGGCGGTCAGCGTGGCGGCACCGGCAGTTGCCTGACGCACGATCTCGGCCTCGGCCACCATCGTGGCGGCACGGCGCTTGGCGTCCTCGACAACGGATTCAGCCTCCCGACGAGCGCCATCCAGCAACGCGGACGCCTCGTCCTCAGCGGCGGTCAGGATGCGGCCGCGGTCCGACACGGTGTGCCGGGCATCGACGATCTCCTGCGGCAGTCCCATGCGGGCGCGGTCGATGAGGCTGAGAGCTGTGTCCTCGTTGATGACGACCGATGCCGAGAAGGGCACGCGGCGCGACTCCCCGATGAGAATCTCCAGCTCGTCGAGAAGGTCAATGGACGAATCAAGGCCTGCGGCGGGGGGAAGATCCGCGATCTGGGTCATGAGGCCTCCGTGGCATGGCCGAAGCGCTTGCGCATGGCAATGGCGCTGGCAGGTGGAACGAGGTCGTCGACGTCGCCACCGAAGCGGCAGACCTCGCGAATGATGGACGAAGAGATGAACACGTTGGAGAACGAGGTCATCAGGAAGACCGTGTGGATGCCGGGAGCAAGGCGCCGGTTCATGAGCGCCATCTGAAATTCATTCTCGAAATCAGAGATGACACGGAGCCCGCGGACGACCGCGATGGCACCCACCTGCTGGGCGAATTCAACGGTCAGCCCGGAGAACGTGGAGACCTCGACCCGCGGCTCGTTGGACAGTGATTCCTTGAGCAGCGACACGCGCTCCTCGACCGAGAAGAGATGTGTCTTGCTGGGATTCTCCAGAACCGCGACAACCACCTTGTCGAAGATGAGCGTTGCCCGGTTGAGGACATCAAGGTGCCCCAGGGTGACCGGATCAAAGCTGCCGGGGTAGACGGCGGTGCGCTCGGTCATGCCCCCTCCTCTTCCGGCCGTAGAAATGTCAGATACGTCAGCCCGTAATGAGCCTTCCGCAGATTCACCAGCTTGCCGATCTGCTCTGGAATACGGCGCTCGCGGTGATGTTCGCACACCACCAGAGGCGGAGGCGAGGCGCCCAGGAGCTCAAGAACCGTGTCGGCGCCATCGTCCTTGTAGGGCGCGTCAAGGAAGACGATTCCGGATGCCGCCGCAATACGCGACCCGTTGCCGCGCATCCACGTCACGGCGTCGGCCTGGACGAACGTGCACCTGTCGGTGGCACCGAAATAGTCGGCGGTGGCGGCGATCCCCGCCAATGTGGCGCGGTGCCTTTCTACAAAGGTGAGATGAGCCGCGCCGCGTGAGAGCGCCTCGAAGCCGACGCTGCCGGCGCCGGCATACATGTCGATCAGCCGTGCGTCCTCGACCTCGTCGCCGAGGATGTTGAACAGCGCCTCGCGCACCAGAGACCG
>JBEPVH010000079.1:0-7489 GCA_041691115.1 bacterium
GTCCGTCTCGTTGGCTCGGAGTTGTGTATAAGAGACAGGGCGTCCTCGCGTGCCACGCCAAGCTGCGCCAGTGCTGTTGCCGTCGCGGTGGCGATGTCGTCGCCCGAAACCTCGACGGAGTCGTCGGTCATAACCTGAGTGTTACCGGTGTCGCTCACTTCGTCTCCCGCTAGCGCCGCTTCTTGGGGCCGCTTGCTCTGCTGCGCGAGGGGGAGCCGCCCGGAGGACGGCCTATCTCGCGCATGCGTGGTTGATCGGGCGCAAGCGCAGCAGCAGCTGCGGGCGTCCCGTTTTGGCCAGTGATGGAAATATCACGTCGCGCCGGATCGATGGGCTCAGGCACCACAACGACCTTCTGACGGCTGACGCGATGCGAATCGTGGGTCAGGTCGGTGACGCGACGCGCCCCGGGGACCCAATGCGGCACGGGCAGGTCACCCCAGCCGACGAGGTAGTACTGCTGAATGATCATGTAGACGCTCTGTGTCAGCCAGTAGAGCGCGATGCCCTGCGGGAATGTCACGCCGGTAGCAAAGACGAAGACCGGGATGATCTTGGTCATCGTCTTGCCCATGTTCTGCATCGACTGCTGCTGAGCGGAGGCGTCAGCAGCGGCGGGCATCAGCATCATCCGCGACTGTATGTAGGTGGCAAGGCCACAGAACGCCGGCAGGAGGAGAAGCGGCCAATGCTGGACGGTGAGCATCCCGAACACCCTGCCGTCAACACCGGTGGCGTTGACCCACCCCGAGTACTGCTCAACGTTGCCCACTTTCGAAACCAGGCAGCATGCGTCGTGCGCGGTCTGCTGAATGTTGGGGATCCACAGGAAATGCAGACCTGAGGTCAGCGCTCCGCTGGCTCCCTTGATGGAGCTGTAGAGCGGGAAGATGATCATCGCCTGAATCACCATGGGAAAGCAGCCCTGCATCGACGAGAACTGGCTGATGCCGTGCTCGCGATACACCTTCTGCATCTCGGCCTGCATCTTCTGCGGCTGGCCCTTGTACTTCTTGCGAACCTCATGAAGGAGCGGCGCGATCTTCGTCATCTCGGTGGCGGAGCGCCGTGTGGTGCGCAGCTGCCACGCGAAGAGCGGGAAGAGGAATGTGCGCAGGATGAGAGTCAGCGCGATGACAGCAAGACCGAACGTTCCGATGTCGACGAGTCCCGGCACGCTGCCGAATCCCTGCGACATCTTCTCCAGCAGGAACGTCAGTCCCTTGGTGAGAAGCGAGAAAGGATTCAGATCCAGGTCAGCAATCACGCAAGGGTCTCCTGCTCGGCAGCGTCGATGTCATGCGCGTGGTCGTGATGCTTGCGCTTCCACGCCTGCCGCCAACTCTCGTAAGGGACTGGAACAGGATCATGGCCCATTGCCCCCCACGGCGCACACCGCGAGATGCGACGCACCGCCAGCCACCAGCCACGACGGAAGCCATGCACGCGCAGTGCCTCCTGGCCGTAGCGTGAGCACGTCGGCTCATAGCGGCACTGGCTGAAGAGGCCGAGCACAGGGCCCAGCGTGAGTTGGTAGATCCGGATGAACAGAAGCGACAGGCGCGTCATGAGGACACCGCGTCATGGCGCAGCCGCGCCGTCACGGCAGCGGCGACGGCATGGATGGCCAGGGCGACGTCGCCGGCGATGACGGCATAGGGCGCCTGGGCGGCGGCAGCGCCGGCCGAGACGACGACATCGAGACCGGGGTGCTGAGCCAGGGGCTCACGGACTGCGGCGCGAAGGCGGCGGCGCAGACGGTTGCGAAGGACGGCGGTGCGCACACCCGAGAGGGCGAAGCCGACACGGCTGACCTCATGAGGCGACGGTGCCGCGGCGGCACGAATCACACCAGAGGAACGCTGAACCCGCCAGGCGCGGACTGCTGCGAAGCGGCGAGCGCCGCTGAGGACTCCCGGCCGCGAGGCCGTGGTCACCGCGGAGGTGCGGGTGTCAGGCGCTTGCGTCCCTTGAGACGACGCGCCTTGAGCACCGCCCGGCCTCCCGGAGTCGACATGCGCGTCATGAACCCGTGGGTCTTACGCGCGTACTTCTTCTTGGGCTGAAAGGTCCGCTTCACGGGGATCTCCGGTGGCTGGAATCCGGTAACGGGGTCGCCGGCCAAGGCGGCGCTGAGGCGTGAACCCACGTACCGATGAGTGCTGCGGCGAGTATATCAGTGGCTCCCGGCGCACCGCTCTTACCGATCGCAGCCAGCCCTTACCAGGGGTATCTACACGCTGCTACACTCCGGGGCTCCGGCGGGAGGTCGGGGTCCTTACATCGACGACTTCCCTCGTTTTGCAGAGTCCTTCTCTCCGCGCCCGCCCGGCTGGATTTCTTGCTTATCCACTTGTGTTCAAACCCTGTGCATAACTCACAGGAGGCGGCCTGGCGCATTCGCGTACGGTGCCGCTCGAGGGAGGGCTCGGCTATGACAACCGAGAGATCAGCGTGAACTCGGGCCCCGACACCGTGCCGGCACCCAGCGACATCGACCAGGAAGCACCGTCGTCGTTCGACTTCGGCCAGATCTGGCAAGCGGCGCAGGAGGAGCTTCGGTTCCAGATTGCGCGCCCCGGCTATGAGGCGTGGCTTGCCAACGCGGTCCTGATCGAGGCCGACGGCAACACCTTCACGATCGGTGTGCCCACACGGCTGGCCCGCGAATGGGTCACCGAGCGCTACGCGCCCCTTATCAAGGAGACGCTCTCCGGAATGCTCTCCCGCGAGTGCGAGGTCATCATCTCGGTCGATCCCGCGGCGGCTCCTCCGCCCGATGACCCTGCTCCCTATGTGGCGGCCGAAGCTGACAACTCAGAGTCGTCCGAGAACCTCGACGCCGAGCCCGATTCGACGGGGAACGCGCGCCTCAACCCCAACTTCCAGTTCTCCACGTTCGTCGTGGGCAACTCCAGCCGCTTCGCCCACGCCGCGTGCAAGGCGGTCGGTGATGCGCCCGGCAAGGCCTACAACCCGCTCTTCCTCTATGGCGGGGTCGGCCTGGGCAAGACCCACCTCATGCATGCCATCGGCGCCGCCGTGCGCCAGAAGAACCGCCGAGCCCGTGTCGCCTACATCACCTCCGAAAAGTTCATGAACGAGATGATCACGGCGATCCAGGCCAACCGGACCCACGACTTCCGGATGCGCTACCGCACCGTTGACGTCCTCCTCATCGACGACATCCAGTTCCTGGCAGGCCGGGAGCGGACGCAGGAAGAGTTCTTCCACACGTTCAACGCCCTCCACGAGATCCAGAAGCAGATCGTGGTCTCCTCGGACCGCCCGCCCAAGGACATCCCCACACTCGAGGACCGGCTTCGCAGCCGCTTCGAAGGCGGCCTCATGGCCGACATCCAGCCGCCGGACTTCGAGACCCGCCTGGCGATTCTCAACTCCAAGCTCGGCGCCCACAGCCGGCTCGTCCCTGACGATGTCTGCTCCTTCATCGCCCACAAGATCTCCAAGAACATCCGCGAGCTCGAGGGCGCCCTCATCCGCGTCCTGGCACACGCCTCCATCAATGGCCAGCCGGTCACGTTGGATACGGCGCAGCGCATCCTCAAGGACATCATTCCCGTCGGCGACGGTTCCCCGGTCACCATCGAGGCCATCCAGGAGACCGTCGCGGCTTACTACGGCATCTCCACCGAGGAGATGAAGGGCAAGCGCCGCGACCGCCACATCGTCTTCCCGCGCCAGGTGGCGATGTACCTCATCCGCGAGGACACCGAGGGTCCCGGCCTGGCGGTGATCGGCTCAGCATTCGGCGGCCGTGACCACACCACTGCGCTGCATGCCTGCGAAAAGATCAAGGAACTTGCGTCCGAAGACGCTCGGCTCCAGGGCGACCTCCGCAACATCCGCGACCAGCTCCAGGCCCGCTGACGGCGTGGGGACGAAGCGTGTGGACAACATGACACAGGGTTGTGGATACTCCGGCCCCCCTGCGCACCCTGGGGACAACCGCCCCGTCTGCACCCAGGTCGTCCCCAGCCAGCAGAGCCCCCTCCCGGCCCGTCACAATTCAAAACCCCTGGTTATCCCCACCGTCCCCAGCACTACTACTACTGTCTTTTTAAAGACACCCCATCCCGTATTAACTACAGGCTGGGCATAAGTCTCTCGTGAGGTCCCTCTTCGCATGAAGTGCACCATCTCCCCGGCATCGCTGAGCTCGTGTCTCGGTCTCGTCTCGCGGGCCGTCTCGCCCCGCTCCACCCTGCCCGTGCTCAGCAACGTGTTGCTTGAGGCCGACGGTGATTCGCTCCGCATTACAGCGACCAACCTCGACCTGACGATCTCTGCGACCGTTGATGCCTCGGTACAGACGCCCGGTCGCACCACCGTGCCGGCGCGCCTCCTGGCCGATTACGTGGCCTCCCTGCCCGAAGCGCCGTGTGTCATGGAGCTCGACTCGGCCACCCAGGTGCTCAAGCTTGCCTGCGGCCAGTCCCGGACCAACCTCCACGGCATCGCTGCTGACGAGTTCCCGCCGCTGCCCACACGTGAGCGCGAGGCCGCCGTGGTCGTGGATTCGCCGGCGTTCGAGAACGCCATCCAGCAGACCGCCATGGCTGCGTCCTCGGACGAGGCCTCGCCCGTGCTCACCGGCGTGCTCATGCAGCTCGACGGAACTCGCCTCACCCTGGCGGCCACCGATCGGCATCGCCTCGCAGTGAAGAACCTCGACGTCGAAGTGAAGGGCGAGATGCCCAAGGGCGGCGCCGTCATCATCCCCTCGCGCCATCTCAGCGAGGTGGCCCGCGCCATCAACCCGACACGCCCCGTTGTCGCCATCTCCTTCTCGGACCAGCGCAACCAGGTGTTCTTCGGCCTCGGCGATGTCGAGATCTCCTCGCGTCTCATCGAGGGCAACTACCCCAACTACGCGCAGGTCATCCCCGGCGAGGCGACAACGACAGTTTCGCTGCCGACCGATGCGCTGCTGCGCTCGGCCAAGACGGCATCCGTCCTGGCGCGTGACGCGGCCAACCCCGTGCGTATGCACGTCGCCGACCACATGCTGACCCTCGTCGCGCAGACCGCCGAGGTCGGTGACCACGAGGCCCCGCTGACCGCCGAGGTCACCGGTGACGATGTGCGTATCGCCTTCAATGCCAAGTACGTCCTTGATGCACTCTCGGTCCTCGATTCCGACCAGGTGCAGATCTCGTTCAACGGCGCATTGCAGCCGGGTGTCATCCGTCCCGTCGGACGCGACGACTACCTCTGCATCATCATGCCGGTGAAGGTCCCCTGACCTTCGGGCAACGCTCGCGGGTGAGCGGTCCTCAGTGACCGCCGCCCGCTGCGCCCGCCACCTCGCGAGGCTTGGGGTTGGGCAGCAGGATGATGAATAGGAACGTCAGCGTCCACGCCACAAGGTTGTAGAGCACCGCGTGCTGGAACGCGTAGGTAAACGTCGCAGCGCGACGCGCTGTTGCCTCGTCCTGGATGACCTGTGCAACCTGTGCACGCGCCGCGAGTTCGGCAGCCGACGCGCTGGCGGGCGGCTCACTATTGATACGCAGCGTGGCGCACGACTCGGGTTCGGCTGACGGATCACTCGCCGCAGCTCTATCCCTGAAGCATTGCGAGAAGCCGCTGTCAATAGCGGGCACTGCCGCCGTCGGCAGGAACGTGCCCCCTGCCCTCACCAGCTTTGCCTGAAAGTCCGACGACCTGTCGCCGGCGATCTGGGTCGAATGCGACGTAAGAAGTCCAAAGAAGATGACGCCCACGATGGCAACGCCCATGGCACCACCAACCTGCTGAACCGTTGTCAGAACTCCTGACGCCGAGCCCGCGTTGCCGTGGTGGATGCCGCCGAGCACGATGTTGGCGAGCGGTGCAATAACGCAACCCATTCCGAGGCCGGAGATCGCGAGTGCGGGAATGAGATACCAGCCCGCGAAGTTGCCCTCACCGACGATGTTCAGTGTCGCCAGGACCGAGCACATACCGATGACGAGCAACACGCATCCCAACGAGAGGATGCGCTTGCCGATCTTCGGCGCCAGGCGGATGGAGAATCCTGAGGCGAACGCCGATGCGATGGAGAATGGCAGCGTCGTCAAGCCTGTCTGCAACGCCGAAAGACCATGCCCCGCCTGGAGAAAGATCGAGAAAGTCAGGAAGAACGCGGGTATGCCGGAGATGAATGTTGCCATCACCAGGAGACCGGCAACGAAGGAACGGTCGGTGAAAAGTGCGGGCTCGACAAGCGGACTTCCCGCCCCCTTGGCGCGCCACGTGTTGTACATCCAGAACGCGCCGAGCACTGGCACAGCACCGATCATGAGACCGAATGTCCAGAGCGGCCAACCCGCCTCACGTCCTTCGACAAGCGGGTACGCGATCATCATCAGCGCAGTCGTCAGGATGATGGTGCCGGGGATGTCGAGCCGCGATGCCGTCGGCGCCTTGGACTCCTTCAACAGGACTATCGCGGCGATCACGGCACCGATGCCGATGGGAATGTTGACCAAGAAGATGGGGCGCCAGCCGTCGAATACATTTGCCTGAATGAGCAGGCCGCCGGCGAGCGGGCCGGTGATGGTGGCGATACCGATGACGGCGCCGAAAAGCCCGAACGCCTTGCCACGCTCACGTGGGGGGAAGTTCACCTGAATGACAGAGAGAACCTGCGGATACATCAGGGCGGCGAATATTCCCTGGAGCACGCGCGCAGCAATGAGGAACTCACCCGAGCTGGCGGCGCCGCACAGTGTTGATGCGAGGGTGAAGCCGGACACGCCGATGATGAAGAGGCGCTTGCGCCCGAAGATGTCACCGAGCCGGCCGCCCGTGATGAGCGTTACTGCGTACGACAGCTGGTAGCCGGCGAGCACCCACTCGATCTGTGTGAACGACGCCTTGATCGAATTGCGAATCGAGGGGATCGCGACGTTGACGATCGAAACGTCGAGCAGGATCATGAACGACGCGACGAGGACGACACCGAGTGCCTTCCAGCGCAGAGGATCCGGTTCGGTGACGGCAGGGTTGGCTGGCGGTGCGACGGATGCCACAGGAATTCCCCTCAGAAAGTTAGTGCCGCTCAGCGCGGGGCGGTCGGGTCGAGTCCGATAAATCGGATGCGGCGCACGACGGTGGCCCCAAGCCGTTTGTTGATGGCGCTCATGACGCGCGGCGAGTCGAGCTGCAGCTGATGTGTTAGTGATGGATTCGCCGATGCCACGACGAGCGTGTCCCGCTCCAGACGTTCGGCACGGCAGAGACGCACCATGGCGTCGCCGACGGCCAGCGCAAATGCCTCCTGGATCTGCGCATCGCGTACCTGGCCGCGGACGCCCATCGACCGTAGTGTTTGGTCGAGCAAGTCGGCGATGGGTTCCTCCACGACGTCAGGATTCTCGCACAGGCCCGGCAACGCCTCACGCGGTGCCGCGTCGCGTCACGACTCCGGCTGTGACGTCGAAATGTGTGGTTGCCATCTGCGGCAGGGCGGGCAGCCCAGGCT
>JBEPVH010000080.1:0-7473 GCA_041691115.1 bacterium
GCTGCCTTCGGGTGTGGGCGCCGTTGCAGAATTAGTTGGTGCTGCCGTCCTACCTTTTCCGCCACTATCTGCGCCTGAATTACCGCCGGAGTGACTTGGTTGCGCCGAATGAACGGGCCCTGGGTGGGACGGGACGGGATGGGATGGTGTGGCATGCGCCGGCGGAGTATGCGCACTCCTTTGGCTCGGTCCGTGGTCGTTGGCGGTACCGCTGACACACTGGCCGATCCCGTGCTGGTCGGCACCAAGAGCGTCCTTGCAGTCATGGACCTGCTGCGTCACCGTGGCACCCCAATGGAACGGGTTGGGATCGCCGGTAGCCGCAGCTTTCACCGCCGTTCCACCGCCCCCGACAATGACGACAGCGGCAGCGGCAGCAGCGCCTTTGGTTGTCAGGAAGGCGGGCAGGGATGCGAGCAGAGACATGCGCTTCTTCCTCCAGAGCGGCGACGTGCTGAGGTATTGGCCCCTGGGTGGTACCTCAGGGAACTGAATGCTCTCGAAGCTCTCCGAGAGCTGCGTCTCGATCCTGGTCTCGTAGTCATCATTCATGTATTGCCCTCTTCTCCAGGTTTAACGCTGACCGGGGGCGAGTTAACGAGTGCGCGGTCGTGTGAGGCGCGACGCCGACCCCGCACTGGGCTCGTGAAGGCTAACGGACAGTTTCTTTCTAGCCATCCCAAGGCGAGCGGACACGGTGCTCTCTGGGATCCCGAGCGCCGCAGCAATCTCTCGATTGCTGTACCCGTGATGATGGCGAAGGACTACTGCCGCCGCCTGCTCGGGTGGCAAAGCGTGGAGCGCACTCATCAGCGCATCGCCCTCAGCGATTGAGCCGGCCACATCCTTGCCCACGCCTGGCAACCCCACACGTCGGAGCAGTTCGGGCAGCGACCGCAGCCGCGTATGACGCTTGTGGGAGATCGCCACACGAAAGGCAATTCGATGCAACCACGCCTCGGCGGGAGCGTCTGCTTTCCAACGACCCCACGCTTTGTAAGCACGGACAAATGCCTCTTGCGTGCAGTCCTCGGCTGCCCCTCGGTCGCCAAGGATGCCGAACACCGTCTTTAGTATCCGGCTGTAGCTGTCCCGGTAGAGCCGGTCGAAGTCGTCAGCGTTGCCGGACCGATACGGCCCCACAGGATCTCCGGCATCTTTCTCTGGCAACGGTTCGGATTTGGTCACAGACTTGGGTGCACCGCTGGCTGTTGCTGGTGCTCCTGAAGGACTATCTGGCCATCATCACGGCGTAGCGGGCGCATCGTATGCATCGACCACCTCGAAATGACCCGCTGTATAGCCGCACGGCCCGGACTCTCGAGGCAGTTCGCACGACGCGGAGGCAAGCCAAACCCATCCGCAATAAGTACAACGCTGGCGGAGTGTGGATTAACGACTCCGAACTGCACCGTGACCGCAGGAAAGTTCGCCTCAGCGCACCAGACCACCACCGGCGGGACTCGGGTTGATGGCACGAAGGCCGCATACCCAGCCAAAGACTTGAGTGCCGTTGCCGCCGCCATCGATCGTGACCGAGTGGGCATAGGTGGATCCGACGAACTTGGGGCTCGTATTGCCGTGGTCGACGAGGTCCTGGTTGGGCAGGTACACGATCCCTGTGATCTGAGTGTTTGATGGATCCGACTGCGGCTGCATCTCTGCGAGCGAACCGGCGAACGTGCCACCCCAGATAACGAAGTTGTGAGTGCCCAGTGGATCGCGCGGACCGGTGTAGGCGGAGGGCTGCAGGTCGTCGAGGCCGTTGATGATCGAGCTGTTGAGGTCGAGCGTTCCGGTATCAGTCGCATCCAAAACGATCGAGATGGCTCCGGTGGGATCTTCCTGGCCAATCCCTGTGTAGATGGTGTTGGTCCCAGGGCTGATGGTTCCACCGTAGTTCTTGATGACGTACACACCTGCATTGAGCTTGCCGCCGTTGGGTGCAAAGGCGTTGTAGGTTCCCGGCTTCCAGTTCCCCGAGGCATCCTTGGCCGCGGCGGCGCTGGCGAAGAATGGTCCGTTCGTTGTCGGCGCATCTGCCTGGAAGGTCGAATTGGCCGAGGGAACGGCGACACCGTGGTTCTCCGCACCGCTCGTTCCCGTGAAGTCATAGTCGAGCCCGTTACCGCTGTCGCCGAGGTCGACATGGTTCGCCACGGCCGGTGAATCGCAGACGGAAACCCCCGACCCGGCGCTGGTTCCCCCATATCCGCTGATGTAGCTCGACATTGATGTGGCATGGGAATCGTTGTTGGCACCGTAGTCGTTGGCCGCGTATACGGGGCCGTTGACATCGCCCGTGGGTGACCCCGTCACGCCACCGCCGCTGACGTACACGCTCATGTTGCCGCCGACTGCTGCAACTGCGTACGTGGCGCCGATCTGTCCTGGGGTCACCGGCTCGGCGCGTCCCGAACTGGCATCGACGTCATAGCGGAAGCCGATGGCACCCGCGAGGAACGACGACTGAGAGTGTCTGATCCCGACATCGATGGATGTGGTGGTCGGGTCTGCGATGGTGATTGTGTAGCCGCCGGCGAACGTGTAGCTGCCACCGGGGCAACTGGCACTGCTGCATCCGGTGGGCAGCGTTGGCGCCTTGAGTGCCTTTTGCAAGTACTGCAGTGCGACGTAATGCGCCGTCGTCGTAGTGCTGCCAAGGTTGTACTCGGCCGCACCCGCGAGAGCGGCGTTGTCGGCGTATGACTGAAGATCCCGTCTGTCGGCGGCTGCGATACCGGAGTCAATCGCAATTGACGCCAACCCAAGGAGAATGACGGCCAGAACGGCGATCACGACGACCACCTGCCCTCCCTCGTCGCGACGTGTCGGGCTCACGGGGTGGGACGTGCGATTCAAATCATTGCCTCCCGTCACACGATGAGATTTGGCGCGGCACCCGCGACCGGATTGGTCGGGTCGGCATAGATGTTTTCCGACTGCGTCAGGTCAACACTGATCTGTGCCCCACCACTGAGACTGATACCGGACACCACGAGCGTGCTCTGGTACGACGATCCGCCCTGCATACATAGCTGTGAATCGGGCGCGTAGACGGTTCCGATGTTCGGGGCCGTACCGCCGTAGATGGAGACCGGTGCGGGATTCCATCGGTCATAGAAGATGCCGAGACCCTTGTACGTGCCCGAACTCGCCGGCGCGAAGTTGACGGTGCTGTTGGCCTGGGTTGCGAACCCGGACGTTTGCCAGCTGTTGCCGTTGCCGCAGGCTGTCGCGGAGGTCTTTGCCCCGTTCGACGATTCGTTGGGGCACGGCGTCAGGTTTGAGGACGAGTAACCGGTGCAGGTGAAGAACAGCATGACACCGGCGGTGCATGGGCTTACGCAGTCCACGGACGAGCTACCGCCTTGGACGTTGAACATGCCACCGACGATGATGTAGATGCCGGCGTTGAGATGCAGCGTCCCTCCGCTCGACACGGTGATCGACGAATACTGACCTGCGCTGATCGTGCAGGTGCTCGAGCACGATGACGCCGTGAGTGACCCACCCGGATACGGCGGGTACGCGATTCCGGCGAAGGGATCGGATACCGGCGTGGTCTCGGCGATGGGTGGGTAGGGGTTGCAATATTGGCCCGCGTTCCCGCAACTTGCGCCACCGCCGGTCCCATAGCCGATGGCGGCACCGGAGCCCGTGGACGTGAGGGTCCCCGGGCCTGCACTGATGGCTGTGTTTGACGTTGAGTTGGTGATGATGGCGCCGTTGTTCACCGTCAACGACGACGAGTTGCCCTGAATGGATATACCCGTCCCCGACGTGCCGAGGAGGCAGAGCAGGCACGGCATCCTCGGTGGATTGAGCTTGGCTTGAGCCGTTGCACTCAATGCGGTGGTGGGCATGCCAACGACGGACATGAATCGGTTGTTGACTGTCCCTGTCACCGTGACGGTGACGTACATCACGTCCGATGCGACGGCGGTCGCCACCTGTGAACTGTCGAGATATTGGATCGTGACGTTGTTCGAAGCGATGTTGTTGGTGCCGACGATCACGTTGACCCGGCTTGTGGCAACGGATTCGGTCTGGCCGCGCTGCACCAATGAGGCAGCCGATATCGCCGAGTCATCAGCAATGCCTTGGAGGAAGCGCCTGTCCGACGATGCCTGCCCGTAATCGATCACAAGGCCGGACAGCACGATGCACAGCACCCCGGCGGCTGCTGCAAGAGCAATCGTCTGGCCGCGTTCGCGGCGGCGGCGGGATCTCGTGAAGAACCCGCCGCGCTGGGGACGCTCCTGCATTGCTGCCTCCGGGATAGGTCCAGGGTTGATCGCCGCCAACGGACATAAGGACAGGACAAACGCATCCGTCCATATGTAGAACGCGGGCCCCGTCGCAACTAACGACTATTGCCATCCGACAAGACAGTCGCGAATCGGTGACGCCAAGCTTGTCCACGCGGCTAATCGTCAAGCGGATACCTGATGTACCGAACCCAGGCGAGATGGATCATCGGGTCAAGGAGACCCCAATGACGCCGCATTACCCCGTATCAACAGGCTGGAAGGCCAAGGTGGCCGTCGCCGTCGAATTTGCCGTCATGGCGTGGATCATCTACGTCGGTTTGTGGGCATTCGGCCTTTTGCGCGGAATGCCTGGCGACCTGACATCGGACTTAGGTAGCGCCGCTGTCGTCTGCGTGATGATGCTGGTGCGCCGGGTACGCCGCCGTCGGCTTGCTGCCTCCTTGGGCGCGCCGCCGCAGCCCAGCCTCCACATGCAGCTGCGGTCTCTCGGAGTTGTCTCGGGTTCCTGCTTTGCCGTCGTCGTGCTGTGGTCGTCCACGACGGCCGGATCGGTCTCGGGCGCGAACATGGCTGCCGCCCCAGAAATGCAACTGGCTTATCCGGGTTCGAATGTGAGCGTGCCGGATCACGGAGCCGACGGATTTCTCAGCAATTCCATGGCCACGCAGACGCTGACATCGACCGCTACTGCAGATGAAGTCGAAGTGTGGTACCAGGCGCAACTGGACCCCTCATGGGGCCAGCCAACAGTCTGCACGCATGACGACGCACTGGATCTCACCTGGAGGAGGACCACAAATTGGACCAACCATTACTTCTTCGTGGTGCCCGAGACTTTCCCCGTCAATGAGCATTTGGTGGTGACGGTGAATGGGTCTTTGCCAGGAGCCAGGCACTGCCCCTCCAGTGGCTACTTCGCAACCTACATACCGAGGCCGGTCGCCCACGGCACGCTTGCAGTCTTTATTGACGCCGCCAAGCGGTAGTAGCCGCCTGCTCAGCAGGGGCTGGTGCCCCCGCCGGCGTAGGCTGCGAATCCGGGGGAGCGACTCCACCATGCGACGGGAAGAAGGCAGGAGAACTGCTGCTGCGCTGCCAGTGTGCCGCTGACCCCTGCCTGTGCCGGTGGCGTGCCCGTTGTCTTGCACACGCCGTTGCTGGCCGGGATGCCATCGCACGCATGGGTCAAGGCGACGGCGCCCTGGGTGATGATGATTGCGGCGACCTGGTTGACAAGCTGCGCATCCCGGTTCATGCCGGGGTACAGGTCGGTGTGGAACGGATGGAACTCGTCGTACAGCGTCGACATGGTGGCACTGAGGTCATGGCCCTCACTGTCCAGCGTCGCTGCCATCCAGGCGCGGCGCGGTGCCTGGTTAGTGGCGCCATCTGTCAGCGTCGTGATGGGGATGAGCAGGCGTGCCCCATTGTCTGAATCATTGCCGTCGTAAACATGACGCGAGCCGGCCAGCGATGCCGTGGCCGACGTGATGATCCCGCGGCGGAAGGCGACGCAGATTCCACGCTCGGCGTGGGCCGCGAGAAGCGCGTTCACACCTGTGGCGCCGGTGTAAGGCATGCGAAGGTGCCAGTGGTTCTTGGAGGCGAAGGGTTCACCGTCGGCGAAGAGGTAGCCCTGGAAGGCCCACAGCGCCGTGGTGTCGGCTGCCGTCGTCCCCGCGGGGTACTTTGCGCAGAAGGCAGGCGCCGTCGCGGCAGTCAGGCCCGAGGGAGCATTCTCGTGAACGGCTGTCGTCACCGCAATGCTTGCCACAGCGGCGAGCAACACCATCATTCTTCCACGCATGGTGAGGTCCTCATGGTTTGGCCTTGCTGGTGCCACCGGCCATCCTGCTCTCCGGGAAGGGCAGGGCACGGACAGCGACGCCAACGGGGCGCCTAGACTGTGCCGCCGATGAGTTCTGAAATGACGCCCGCACCCGGAACTCCGGTTGTGGGCCTGGTCGGGTGCGGCAACTGGGGCAAGCACATCCTCCGCGACCTCGTGGCCTTGGGGTGCGACGTGGCCGTGGTCGCGCGCTCTCCCGAAAGCAGGGGCAATGCCGAGGCGGGTGGTGCCGTTCTCGTGTGCGAGGCCGTCGAGGCGCTGCCGAATGTCGACGCAGCGGTTGTGGCGACTCCGACGGCCGTGCGTGAGCCGATCATTATGGAATTGCTCGGGCGGGGTGTCCCCGTGTTCACGGAGAAGCCGCTGGCGGCCGACGTGGCCACCGCGGAGCGCCTCGTAGCGGCTGCCGACGACCGTCTGTTCGTGATGGAGAAGTGGCGCTACCACCCCGGCATCATGGAGTTGGCGGAGATCGCACAGTCGGGTGAGTTCGGTCCTGTACTCGGACTTCATGCGCGCCGCGTCAACTGGGGCATCGACCACCCTGACGTCGATCCGGTCTGGACCCTCATCCCGCACGACCTCTCGATCATCGACGAGATTCTCGGCTACATTCCCGAACCCGTCTGGGCGCGCGGCGAGATTCTCAGCGGTAGGCCGGGATCCCTCATCGGAGCGCTTGGTGATGCTCCCTGGGTTGTTATCGAGGTGTCGGCGACCAACTCTCTGCGACGCCGTGAGATTCGCCTGATGTGCCGTGACGCGACGGTGATTCTTGAGGATGCCGCCGACCATCTTGTTTTCATCGCGTCCCACGCTGATTTGGCGCCGACGACGACACAGCGCCCCGTCGGATCTGAACTGCCGCTCTTCGCGGAGTTGGAGGCGTTCATCGACCACGTGCGTGGTGCTGACAGCTCACTGCTTGTGCCCGCATCTCGGTCAGTGGGCAACGTTCGAGCTGCGCAACGCTTGCGGGAGTTGGCGGGGTTCGGTGTTGTCTGACCTCGCCGCCACTGTCATCATCCCGACACACGATCACGGTGTTCTCCTGCAGCGTTCTCTGGCGTCTGCACTCGCCCAGACGGTCGCCGATATCGAGGTCATCGTCGTCGGCGACGGCGTCCCGGACGTCACCCGCGACCTCATGGCAGATGCGATCAGGCGCGACAGCCGTGTCTCGTTCATGGACAACCCCAAGGGCGACCGCCACGGTGAGGCGTATCGGCATAAGGCCCTCCTTCAGGCAAGGGGCGGCATCGTGTGTTACCTGGCCGACGACGACCTTTGGCTTCCAGGTCACGTCGACGGCATGTTGGCGCGACTGACGACGAGCGACATCACTCATTC
>JBEPVH010000081.1:0-7461 GCA_041691115.1 bacterium
CGAATCGGGCGCGCTGGTCGAAGGGATCGTTGAGCTCACTGAATGCATTGCCCAGCTCACGACCGGCCACGATGACCTCGAAGCGCTCCGCGAAACGGGGATCGTCGTTGCGCTTGCGCGCCAGCGGTGAGACCTCTGTCGGGTAGTCGATGACGAACGTGGGATCCCACAACGTGTGTTCTACCGTCGCCTCGTAGATTTCGATGAGGGCCGAGCCGGGACCGCCGCCAGGCGGAACTGCAATGTCCATGCCCGCAGCGATGGCAGGCAGTTCGTCCCACTTCTCTGTGGGATCGATGCCCGTTGCCTCCTGCACCAGGTCGACCATGCGGGCTGTGCGGAAGGGGCGATTGAGGTTGAGCGGCTTGCCGTCAAGCGTCGGCATGAGTGGATCGACGACGGGCGCATCGTCGGCGGCACCGGCACCCAGCACGGCGGCGGCGGCGGCCGCAGCATTGCAGACGATCTCCTCAGTGAGCATCCGCATGCTGTTGTAGTCGCCGTACGCCTCGTAGACCTCGAGCATCGAGAACTCGGGGTTGTGGCGTGGCGAGAGTCCCTCGTTGCGGAAGGTACGGCCGATTTCATACACGCGCTGAAAACCGCCGACAAGCAAGCGCTTGAGGTGCAGTTCAATGGCGATGCGCAGGTAGACGTCGGTGTGCAGCGCGTTCCAGTGCGTGCTGAACGGCTTGGCCGATCCGCCGCCGGCGATGGTGTGCAGGATCGGTGTCTCGACCTCGAGGAAGCCGCGCTCATCAAGCGTGCGGCGCACCGAGCTGACGATGGCCGAACGGGCGGCGAAATGGCGCCGCGACTGCTGCGATGAGATGAGGTCGAGGTAGCGCTTGCGGTACTTTGTTTCCTGGTCCTGCAGCCCGTGATACTTCTCGGGCAGCGGACGCATCGACTTGACGAGCATCGTCAGGTCATCGGCGACAACGGTGGGCTCGCCGCGACGGGTGCGCATCAGGTTGCCGCGAATGCCGACGATGTCGCCGAGGTCGAGGAGCTCGGCGACCTTGAACGACTGGGCGAGGCGGTCGGCCTTGAACCACACCTGAAGGCGGGTGTGCTCGTCCTCGATATGGGCGAAGTAGGACTTGCCCATATCGCGCAGTTGCATAACGCGGCCGGCGATGAGTACCGCCGGGCCTTCGTCCGCAGGGTCGGCGTCGGCGGGACGCGCCGTCTCCCACTCCTCAAGATCGGCGCGCGCCTGCCCCAGAGCCCTGTCGGGATGGAAGTCAACGTTGTGGGCGGGAAGTCCGAGAGCTTCGAGCTCTACGACCTTGCGCCGCCGCTCCGCGAGGAGCTCATCGGCGGACATCGCGCTACGAGATCTTTGTGATCTTGATTTCGCGAGGGCCGCCGGGCGACTGCACCAGCATGGTCTCGCCGGCTTTGTGGCCGAGGATGGCCTTGCCGACGGGCGACTCCATCGAGATCTTGCCCGCTGCCACATCAACCTCGGCGGGGCCCACGATCGTGAAGGTCTGCTTGCCGAACTCGTCCTTGACCTCGACCACCGAGCCGATGCCGACGACAGAGTTGTCGGCGTTGCTGCTTTCGATGATCACCGCGTTGCGCAGCATCGTCTCGAGAACAAGGATTCGGCCCTCGAGCATTCCCTGCTCGTTCTTGGCGTCCTCGTATTCGGCGTTTTCCGAGATATCGCCGAAGTCCTTGGCGTACTTGATGCGTTCGGCAATCTCAGCCCGCTTCACGGTTCGCAATTCTTCGAGCTCACGCTCGAGCTTCTGCCTCCCCTCGGGAGTAAGAAGGACCGGCTTTTCCATGGCTGGTTCGATCCTGTTGGCGCGGGCGGCGTGGCGGTGCGGGAGTATAGGCCAGCCTTTGCCACGGGTGTTCGCACAAGAGCGAAACGAAGCTGCGGGGCGAGATTGTCCGCGCCACGTCCGCCATGCGGCTATAGGGTGGCGCGCATGGCCGACGACGACTTTCCAGCTGACCTTTCAACGGACGAACTTCTGGCACGTGGCCGAGCCATGCGCCAGGCTATGCAACGCGGAGCCGACGTCGTCGATTCCGGGGCGCTCAATCTCGTGAGCGGAACGCCCGAGGAGCGCGAGGTCCAGGCCAAGAAGATGGCCGGAGAGGCAGCGCGCACCGTGCGCACCAAATTCCAGTTGCACAAGGGTCCGACGCTGAGCCTCAAGCTCGGTGATCTCGTTCCCTGGGACCGCTATCTCGCGGCCCCCATCGCCCCCACCGTGGCGATCGGCAGGGTAATGAAGGCGCCCACACGTGGCCTCGACGCCCTCGGTGGTCATGTCATGGACGCTGTCGACAAGGCCTGGAAGATCTCACCGCTGCTCGGTGTCCCCGCAGCCATCATCGGCTTCGGGTTCCAGTTCGCTGCAGCTGTGGTGGCTTTCGTGCCGTCGGTCATCGGATCAGCTGCAATGCTCGCCATTGAGGCGGCGCACCAGCCAGCAGCACGACTCTTCGGATCGCGCCGTCCCAAGGCACTCGAAGCCGCAGCCGAGCGCAAGGCGCTGGAATCTGCCGGCGCCCCTGAGGAAGCAGGCGTTGACGAAGGCCCCGCCTACGTTCTCGATGCCGCCGAGCCTGCTGCCCCCGCGCCGTCACGCTCGCTGAGTGGTCGCCGCGCTACGGCACGCGCTCTCGACGAGGGTTCCCGCGAAGTGATGGACGTCACCCCCGAGCGCGCCGCCGCACGTGAGCCTGAGGGCGAGATCGTGGGTGAGGCTCCACCGATGCGGGCACCGCTTCCCCCCTCGAGATATGCGAACCGCGCCGCCGAGATCCGTGCCCGGGCCGGGGGCCCGCCTGCTCGCGAACTCGAATAGTCAGGCCAGGTCGCGACTGATTCCCGAAAGGGTTTCACGCATCTCGCAGCGCCGTGTCACGATCGTCATTGACCGGCACGTCATCCGCGCCTATAGTCGGCTCACAGGCCGCTGATAGCGCCACCCCAACTGCCCCCCCTCTCGGGGCGTCTCTGGTTTCCAGGGGCGCCCTCTTTTTTTGCCAAGAATTAAGAGGTCAGGCAGGCGCCAGGGACCGCCGCATGAGATGTGTGGCAACACGCACGTGGCGGACGATCTCGCCTTCGGGAGTGCGCTGGTCCCACTCATCGAACCCGTCGCCTGCAAGTTGGTATCCGAGTCGTTCGTAGAGGGTTCGCGCCCTGTCGTTGGTGTGTTCGACCTTGAGGGCGACAGTCGCGAATCCACGCTCCAGGATCCGTACCTCCGCCTCCCGCAACATCCGAGTGCCGATGCCCTGCGAGCGCAGGTTGTGATCCACGGACACTGCGTAGACGTAGCCGGCTTCGGGCAGTGCTGCGGTATCAATGCAGAGTTGCCCGACGACGCGGCCGTCAAGCTCGGCTACAAGGTAGATGAGTGAGCCCGCAGCCACACGGTTCAGCGCTTCGCGGCAGTACCAGGCGCTCCACAGGCGCTCCAGCGCATTCATGTCCGAGGAATGCGCCTCGCGTACCACGAGCGTGGCCGGCATCGTCATTTCAGTTTCCCGCCGCCACCGAAACAGCCCAGGTCACTGCGCAGAAAAACCATACGGCACCGAGCAAAGAGATCCATACGGACTGCATGTTGCGACTCTCAGTGCGAGCCGCGACGCGCACGATGATCGCGATCATCGCCACCGACGAAGCGACGCCCAGCGCGCGACCCCACCACGGGGCCGATAGCACTGCGGCGAGGATGACAACCGCAAGCGGTGGAACCGCGAGCGCGAACGCCCACCACGGCAGCTCCACGGGCTCGCCGAAGCGCGACGTGTCGTTCATCCGTCTCCTGATGTGAACACCGGGGTGAACCAGCCCTCGGGACCGATGCCGGCTGCCAGTGCTTCATCCCAGAGTGCATCAAGGCGCTCGCGACTGTCCAGACCCTGTACGGCGGCGCGCAGACGCGCAGCCCCAGTGCAGCCCTTGATGGTCCAGGCGACGTACTTGCGGCCGATCTTGAGGGCACGAGTTTCGCCGTAGTGATCGATGAGCATTTCGACATGGCGCCGCGCCTCGGCGATGCGCTCGGCGAACGACGGTTCGGGCAGAAGTTCTCCCGTCTCGACGAGATGCACGGCGCGACGCAGCAGCGTGTAGTTCCCCAACATGCCGCGCGCCACAACCACGCCCGCGACGCGGCCCGCCGCGATGTCACGGCGGATGGTTTCGGGGTCGGCGACGTCGCCGCTGCCGATGACGGGAATGGAGACGGCGTCGGTGACAGCGGCAATCGCATCCCAGTCGGCGCGGCCGGTGTACGCAGCTGCGCGTGTTCGCCCATGCACAGTGACCATGGCAACACCGACATCCTCGAGCGCCTTGGCCAGCTCCGGCGCGTTAATCGACCAGGCATCCCAGCCGAGGCGCATCTTGGCCGTGACGGGTACCGAGACTGCCTTGACCATGGCTTCGAGAACTGCGGCGGTGGTGGGGATGTCACGCGCCAGGGCAGCGCCGCTGCCACGTCCCGTCACCTTGCGGACAGGGCAACCGAGGTTGACGTCGACGGTGATAGCGCCGCGGGCCTCACAGATCTTTGCCGCCTCAACCATGACGTCGATGTCGCAGCCAACAAGCTGTGCGCCCGACGGCACCGCGTCATCAAACGTCAGCAGGGACATGGTCACCGGGATTGCACGAACAACCCCTTCGGCGGCGACCATCTCCGTGGAGACGAGTCCGGCACCCATCTCGTGGCAGATGGCGCGGAACGGCGCGTCGGTGATCCCGACCATGGGCGCCACCAGAATCGGTGAACGGAGCTCAAGGGAGCCCACGGCGAGGCGCGGTGGGGCTGCAGGAATCGCCATCGCGTCAATGGTAGGCCGCTACAGCTCCAGCCCGGAATCTGCGATCCCGGCGCGGGAGGCCAGCACTTCACTGGCACGCGACTTGGCGAGCAGATCGGAGTCCCAGATGGTCTTGGGCATGCGCTGGTCCATCAGCCCGAGGCGCTCGGTGACGACGACGTCGACGGCGAGCGGCCTGCCCAGACCTGCGGCGCTGCGAGCAGCACTGATGGCCGCGGCCTGATCATCGACGACGGCGAGATCCAGACTCGCCTGGAGGTCACGGACCACATAGCGGACATCGATGCTGCCCACCGACGGCAGTGTGTCCGGCACCTTCAGGCCCGACGGAGGCAGAACCTCGCGCTCAGAGTTGCGCGGACCAGAGAACTCGGCGAGCCGGACGGTGGTCACGCGGTTGATGAAGTAGGAGGCCGCATGGCCGAAATGACTGATCACGCGGTCGTACTTCGCGGTCAGCCCCTCGAAGGTGCTGGCCTTGGCCTCGGCTCCGCCCAGAGGGAAGCCGCGCACCTGGTTGTGCTCCAGGGTGAGGTGCCACGGCTCGATCTCGTAATGGATGCGCGGCTGGCCCACGTTCGCGTTCACGTCGTCACTGTACGAACGGGTCCGGGACATGACGCGGACAGTCGTATGGCGGCCGCACAGAGCGGAGGTCAGGCGCCCGCCGGGTCCTCGCGATTCATCTCGTAGACAAGGCGCAGGCCCGTCAGGGTGAGGTGCTGGTCGACATGATTGATGACGGGCGAAAGCCCGGCGAACAGCTCCCCGAGACCGCCCGTCGCGATGACGGTGGGATTGCCCCCGATCTCGGCCTTCATGCGGGCGACGATGCCCTCGACGAGGCCGACGTAGCCGAACACCATCCCCGACTGGAGAGATGTCGTGGTGTTGCGCCCGATGGCCGCCGCGGGGGCCACCAGGTCGACGCGGACGAGCCGGGCAGCCCGCGACACCAGCGCATCGAGAGCCACGTGGATGCCCGGGGCGATCGCGCCGCCGAGGTAGTCGCCGCGCTCATTGATGGCGTCGATGGTGGTGCCAGTGCCGAAGTCGACAAGGATCGCCGGGCCGCCGTATTTGGCATGGGCGGCGATCGCGTTGGCGATGCGATCCGCTCCCACCTGGCGGGGGTCGTCGTAGAGGATGCGGATGCCTGTTCGGACGCCCGGACCGATCACCAGGGGCTCTACCTTGAAGTAGGTCCGCGCCAGCTCGTCGACGGCGCGGGCGAGGCCAGGAACCACGTTGCTCACCGCGACCGCATCGACTGCCTCGGGATCGACGCCACGGCGCCGCAGCAGGTCAACGATCGTGAGGCCGAGCTCATCGCCCGTGGCCCGCTCATCGGTGTGAAGGCGCAGATCTGCGACCAAGGTCTCGCCGTCGAACACGCCGAGGACCACGTTGGTGTTGCCGATATCGATGGCAAGGAGCATGGGCGACGGATTCTAGGGGTGCTACTCCAGGGAGCGGCCGGGCGGCCCCGCGGCGACGAGTGACCGCGTCGGCGCTGCCCTCACGATGACACGCCGCGGAGTGGGCTCGGCAACGCATGCCACGTCGGCGAGTGCCGGTCCCGGCATCGCAACGACAGGCTCAGCAGCGTGCTGGCCGCCGGAGCGTGCCACCACCCGCCCGGGGGCGGTGACGGCGGCGGCTGTGGCATGGGCGATCAGCTCGAACAGCATCAGCGGGATGGTCAGGATCAATCCGAGGAGGATCGATCCCATGAATCCGCCGACGGAGAGCATGTTCATGACGCCGCGGAATGCCAGCTTGGCGCCGTGGCCGAGCTTGGCCACCTTGCCCTGCGGCCAGCCGGCGTCGCGCACGTCTTCATAGGCGTCACTGGCAGCGCCTGTGGCCTCCGACACAAAGCCGGTGATGCGGCCGACCCGCTCATAGCCGCGGGCGGCGGCCATGCCCACGGCGTCCGTGGGTGTGCCATCGATGCCGGTGACCAGGTGGTCACCGTCCCAGCGCCACGAAGGGCCGTAGTGCGACATCGCGGCAAACAGTAGCGGGCCGTCGCGGACACCTAACGGACATCCTCAGGCAATACGATCACGCCGCCGTGAAGGACTATTCCGCAACACCGCTGTGGCGCAAGCTGGGCATTCGCGAGGGCTCCCGGCTGCGTCTGATCGGCGCGCCGGGCGGTTTCGCAATCCCCGAACTACCGCCGGTGATCACTGTCATGCGCGGCACCGCCGACACCATTCTTCTGTTCGCAACGCGGCGCGCCGACGTCAAGAAACGCGTTCCCCTGCTGGCGGCAGCACTGCACGACACCGCAGCCCTCTGGGTGGCGTGGCCCAAGAAATCTGCGGCGCTGGCCACCGATGTCGATTTCGACGTCGTGCAGACCGCGGGTTTGGATGCAGGCGTCGTCGACAACAAGACGTGCCGCATCGACGACACGTGGCAGGCAATGCGTTTTGTGCGCCGCCGCCGCGATCGGGCATCGGCATGATCGGACTCATCGATGTCGGCGGCACCAAACTCCTCGCTGCTGTGGCCGATGAGAACGGCACCATCGGACCCGCGGTTCGCCGCGCCACCGCCGGCAGCGATCCGCTGAGCACCTGCATCGCGATGCTCGACGAGGTACGCGGCGGAGAACCGCTC
>JBEPVH010000082.1:0-7367 GCA_041691115.1 bacterium
GTCCTGCGGTGTTGAGCGTGGGAACCACTCTGTCGTCGCGTGCCGCGTAGGCGGCGACGTGGGGTGATGTCGTGTCGTCGGGCGTGTCGTAGACGACAAGCACTTCGCAAGGGAGTGTCACGGCTTCCAGGATGCGGTCAAGGAAGTCAACGATGCCGTCGCCCTCGTTGTAGACGGGGACGACGATGGACACCCGCGGCGTCATATGACCACACCGCTCTTGCGGCAGTCGAAGATGTCGACCACGGGCAGGGACGTCTCGAGCGTGTGGTACGGCGCGTGCGGCGCGCCGATGATCAGCAGGTCCGATTCGGCCAGCACCGTCTCGAGCTCCGTCAGGTTGGGGTCTGCGGTGACGTAGGGGTCGGCGCAGAGGACGCGCTTGGCCTTGAAGCCAAGAATGCGCTTGAGCTTGTAGCTGAGCGACGAGCGAATGTCGTCGGATTCGGCCTTGAACGCCATACCTAAAATGCCGACCGTCATTTTGCTCAGGTCGTACTTGCGTTCCAACTGGGCCACGATGTAGAGCGGCATGCCCTCGTTGATGAGCATCGAGGAATGACCCAGCGTGAACTGATTGTTGTTGAAGGCGGCCAGTTGCATCGTGTCCTTGAACAGGCACGGCCCCGCCGTCAGGCCGGGTCCGGGCATGTCGGCGGCACGAGGGTAGTTGTGCGTGATGGCGCCGCGGATGCGCTCGAAGTCGAGGCCGAAGTCGTTGGCGATCATGTAGAGCTGATTCGCGGTGGCGAACCGGATGTAGCGCCACGTGTTGGTGAACAGCTTGGCGAGCTCTGCCTCTTCGGGTTCGAGCTCGACGATGTCGTCTGTGAAGTGGCGGAACAGGCTCGCCGCCCGCGCCATGGCTTCGGGGGTCCGTGCCGAGATGATCTGTGGCAGCGTGAAGAGCTCGGTCATGGCCTTGCCCTCGGCGATGCGCTCAGGGCAGAACGCGACGTCGATGCCGGGTGCCTTCTCGTTCAGCAGTTGCTCCACGAGGCGGGTGACGCCGGGGTACAGAGTCGAGCGCAGAACCAGAAGCTGTCCGGGCCTCAGGTGGGGCACCAGGACGGCGATGGCTTCGGGGACAGCCTGGGGGGACGGATTCAGATGCTCGTCGACGGGTGTTCCGATGACGACGACGACATGCTCTGCCGTACTGATCGTTGAGGGGTCCGTTGAGGCGACGAGCATGTCGCCGGCACGGGCTGCACGCAAGGGCTCGCCGGCACCGCGCTCGTCGAACGGCAGAGCGCCACGACTGACGCTGCCTACTGCGGCTGCGTCAACGTCATAGAGGGTGACGCGAAGACCAGTCGAAGCCAGGGCGATTCCCAGCGGCAGCCCGACGTGGCCGCAGCCGCCGACGATTGCAACGTCGTGGGTGAAGCCCTCGCCCTTGGCGGCGGTCTCCGGACGATCCTTCGAAACAGTGGCCATTGGCCGGGCATCATAGGAAGGAGGCCCGCCGCCCTGTAATGCTCGGACGGTAGACTGGCCCCGCGGCGCTCGAGCCGCCCTCATTCGTCAGCCAAGTCGCCTCCGGCGGCCAGGGAGCTCCCCGTGACCACCATGACAACAGAGACACACGATGTCGCCGATCTGACACTCGCGGACGAGGGTGATCGGCTCATCGCCTGGGCAGCGCAGGAGATGCCGGTGCTCGGCCTCATCCGCGCCCGCTTCGCCAAGGAGCAGCCGCTCAAGGGCATTCGCATCGGCGCCTGCCTGCACGTGACCTCTGAGACCGCCAACCTGATGCTGACGCTCAAGGCCGGTGGCGCTGATGTGCGCCTCTGTGCTTCCAATCCGCTGTCCACGCAGGATGCGGTCGCCGCCGCCCTGACACGGGCGGGCATTCCGACGTTTGCGGTTCGCGGTGAGGACAACGAGCGCTACTTCGCTCACATCAACGCCATCCTCGACCACAAGCCGCAGCTCACCATGGACGACGGTGCCGACCTCGTCGCTGAGCTGCACAAGACGCGCCGCGACCTTCTTCCCGAGGTGCTCGCGGGCACCGAGGAGACCACCACCGGCGTCATCCGTCTGCGCGCCATGGCCGCTGACGGCAAGCTCGAATTCCCCATCGTCGCTGTCAACGAAGCGATGACCAAGCACATGTTCGACAACCGCTACGGCACAGGCCAGAGCACCATCGACGGCATCATCCGCGCCACCAACGTGCTCCTCGCGGGCAAGACGTTCGTGGTCTGCGGCTACGGTTGGTGTGGCCGCGGTCTGGCGTCGCGTGCCTCCGGACTCGGTGCCCACGTCGTCGTCACCGAAGTCGATCCGCTGCGCGCCCTCGAGGCCGTGATGGACGGGTTCCGCGTGATGCCGCTGCACGAGGCAGCGCCTAATGCCGACTTCGTGGTCACCGTCACCGGTGACCTCAACGTCGTCGACCGCCGACATCTCGAGCTGCTCAAGGACGGCGCCATCATCGCCAACTCGGGCCACTTCAACGACGAGATCAATCTCGCCGCTCTCGATGACATGGCGACCGGTGTGAGCCAGCCGCGCAACAACGTCGATGCCTACAAGCTCGCTGACGGCCGGACACTCAATGTTCTGGCACAGGGGCGTCTGGTCAACCTCGCCGCCGCCGAGGGCCATCCCGCCGCCGTGATGGATATGAGCTTTGCCAACCAGGCGCTATGCGCCGAGTTCGTTGCGATGAACCACACGACGCTGGAGAATTCGGTCCACGACGTTCCCAAGGACATCGACGCTGATATCGCAGCGCTCAAGCTGCGCTCGATGGGCGTCAACATCGACGTCCTCACCGACGAGCAGCGCAAGTACCTGGCCTCGTGGGAGTCCGGTACGTCCTAAGGGCGGCTAGCGCCTGCCGACGTAGACGGTCTGCTTGCCGAGGATCCGCCATGCCGGCGGAAATGCCAGGTAGGCGCGTACCAGCATCCGTGCTTGGGGCAGACGACTCTTCGTGGTGAACGGCAGGAACCGCACGATCACCTTCTCGGTGGTGAAGCCGGAGAGCTCGCACGCCTCGACAAGGCTCTTGTCGGTGAGTGCTGTCTTGTGATCCAGGAAGTCCCAGTAGGCGCCGCCGACAAGGCGGATGTTGGGCTGGAGGATCACGACCCGGCCGCCGGGACGCAACACCTTGTGCGCCTGCCGCAGCTGCTCGACCACAACGTCCTGGTTGTCGAGGTGCTCCAGGTAGTTGCTCATGAAGACGGTGCCGAAATGGCCGTTGGGCAGCACCTCGGACATGACGGGCCCGGGCACTTTGACGAACTTGATGCCCTCGCCGAGGTGGGCTGACACGTCGCGGATGTCGGTGGCCCAGCGCTCCGAACCCTTGATGTGGCGGATGAAGTGGCCGCGGTCGGTGGCGACGTCGAGCACCGGGGCTGTGGGGTCGACGAAGCGCTGCAGGTACTTGGAAACCTCGCGCCACACTCCGTCCTTCTCGCCGGCATCGGCATGGGAGAAGCGGGTCTCGTAGATCTTGTCGAGGTCATCGCTCAGGGCCTGGGCAGGCGGGGCGTCGGGCACCCCCGGGGCGGCCGTGCTCTCCTCGATCACTTTGGGATCGCCCGAATCAGTCAATGCCATCGGCTGAGACTACCAACGAACCGAGTGCACCGGCCCGTATCCGGCACCTGACGCGCTACCCTCACTCCTCGTGGCACTTCCCTCCGATCTCACCCCCCGTATCGACGTTCTCTCGAATGGCGTCAGCCTGCTCAACGCCCCTATGCACTCGCGCAACTCGGGCGTCTTTCTGATCGTTCGCGCCGGCTCGCGCGACGAGACCCCGGGCACCGCCGGGCTCGCCCATTTCCTTGAGCACATGTTCTTCAAGGGCACGAAGCGGCGCCCCACCACCAAGCAGATCACCCGTGAGATCGACAGGCTCGGCGCCTCGACCAATGCGTACACCGACACCGAAGAGGTGGCGTACTACGCCGAGGGTCCGGCCATGGCTGTCCATGAGCTCTCCGACATCGTCACCGACATGCTGAGCCGCCCCCTCTTCGAGGCCGAAGAGGTGGAACGCGAGCGCAACGTCGTGTTGCAGGAGCTGTCGGCACGCCTCATCGATCCCGACGGCTGGATCTGGGATCGCCTCGGCACCGTCGCCTTCGGTGGCGACCAGCCGATGTCGTGGTCGGCCGCGGGCTTCCCCGCCGTCGTCGAGAAGGTCACGCGCGATGAGCTCGTCAACTACCACCAGTCGTTCTACGCGCCCGAGTCGATGGCGCTTGTCATCGCCGGCGGCGAACGCCTCTCGGTGGATGAGGCCGAAGCTCTGCTCGCCGACATCCCCAAGGCCACATCCGGCAAGCGTGTTGCTGCCAAGTGGGGCCAGGGCGACCGCTACGTCGCCAACGTGCGTCCTTTCACCGAGGACGAGGAGCCCCAGGTCAAGATGGTTCTGGCGTCGCCCGGCATTGCGTCGCTCGACCACGACCGTTCGGCACTCGCCGTCATGACGCACATCCTCGGCGGCGGCATGTCGTCGCGGCTGTTCCACACGGTGCGTGAGCGCAACGGCCTCTGCTACTCCATCTACGCCCACCACGAGGGCTTCGAGGATGCGGGCCTCTTCGCGATTTCGACAGCCACGCGTCCCAAGGATGCCGACAGGGCCATTGAACTCTCGTTCAAGGAACTGCGTCTCATGGCAAGTGAGCCGGTGGATGCCGATGAGCTCGGCGCTGCCAAGTCGGCGATGATCGGCCGCCTCCTGCGTGGCACCGAGACCGCCATGGCGGCGGCTCGCTTCTACGGCACCCGCTGGCGCGCCCGCCTGCCGCTGGAGACCCCTGACGACAGGGCAGCGGCGATCAAGAACGTGACGTCCGAGCAGGTGCAGGCCGTTGCCCAGCGCATCGTCGACGGCCTCGACGACGTCCGCCTGGCGTTCGTCGGTCCTGAGGATGTGGGCGACTCCCTTCTCGCAGCGGCGGGAGCGGGGGCGGCCACGGCCTAAGACGTGGGGCGTCTGCTGGTTGTCGATCTGGCTGCGGTATTCCGCCGCGCCTGGCACGGTGTCGACGGTGATGCGCGGGCCATCCTGCCCGACGGCAGACCCTTCCATGGTGTGCATGGCACGGTGACGCTGCTCATGACGGCGATCCGCACCTACGCGCCGGACCACCTGCTGGTGGCGTCGGAGGCACCGGGAGCCAACTCCGGACGCCGTGACCTCGACCCCACATACAAGGCGCATCGGCCACCGCCCGATTCCGACCTCGTCGGGCAGTTCCGCGACACCTGGTCGGTGCTGGCGTCGGCACGCTGGCCCGTTGTCGGCTTTTTCCGCAAAGAGGCCGACGACGTTGTCGCCTCGGCTGTCGCCGCATTCCCCGACGAGGTCGTGATTCTCAGCGGTGACCGCGACCTGCTGGCGCTGTGCTCTGAGCGCACGACTGTCGCGCTGTTCCGTCCCGGCGGCAGCATCACGGTGCCGCACGGCCCCGAGGAGTGCCGCAAGCTGATGGGCGTTCCTCCCGAGCAGGTGTGTGAGCTGAAGGCTCTGGCGGGCGATACGTCCGACGGCATCAGTGGCATTGCGGGCATTGGCCCGCGATCGGCGCAGCGCATCCTCAAGCACTACGGATCGTTGCGCGCCGCCTTCGATGATCCGCTGCTCATCGGGGTGCCCCCCAACGTGCGCCGCGCCTTCAAGGACGGCCACGCCGCCGCCCAGTTGTCGTATCGCCTGGCCCGCCTCGACAGTTCACTTCCGGTCGGTGGCTCGTGGCGCCGCATCGACGACTGCTTCGGTGAGGAATCCGTGGAACGGGTTGCAGCACTGGGATTTCTCGAGACATCGCGGCAGTTCAGGGCGGCCCCT
The DNA here is from genome assembly GCA_041691115.1 of bacterium. Lineage (GTDB taxonomy): Bacteria > Chloroflexota > Dormibacteria > Aeolococcales > Aeolococcaceae > JBEPVH01. The sequence goes on from JBEPVH010000082.1 coordinate 5,834, forward strand.
GTAGCGCGCACACCCATACCGTCGTGAGCATCGAACTCATCGGCGTCGACGGACTTCCGGAGATTGCCGCGGGCGATCCGCTCGCCGAGTTGATCGCCGCCGCCACCAAGGGAATGCTCCGCGACGGCGACGTCCTGGTGATCGCGCAAAAGGTCGTGTCAAAGGCGGAGAACGCGATTGTCGATCTGGCCACGGTGCAGGTGAGCGATCGTGCTCGCGACCTGGCGAAACGCAACGGCGGCGACGCCGCGTCGCTCCAGGTGGTGCTGGATCAGTCCGTACGAATCGTCCGTGAGGAACGCGTGCTCATCGTCGAGACGCGCCATGGCTTCGTCTGCGCCAACGCCGGTGTGGACCATTCCAATGTGCCCGGCAAGGGCATGGTGACAGTGCTGCCCGACGACTGCGACGCCTCGGCGGCGCGCCTGCGCGACGGACTTCGTGCGCTCTCAGGCGCCGACGTCGCCGTCATCGTGAGCGACACGTTTGGCCGCCCCTGGCGCGACGGCATCGTCAACGTCGCCCTGGGTGTCGCCGGCGTTGCCGCCCTCGACGACCATCGCGGCAGCACCGACGACTTCGGCCAGCTCCTGACAGCCACTGTGGTGGCGACCGCCGACGAACTCGCCGCCGCCGCCGGACTTGTCATGGGCAAAACCAACCGCGTCCCCGTGGTCATCATCCGGGGATGGGCCAGCACCGCCGCAGCAGGCACCGGTCGTGATCTACTTCGCCGTGCGGATGAGGACCTCTTCCGCTGACCTCGAACTGCTACACCACGGAGAGTGCGACGTGATCCTGCACATGGAGACCTACGAAGAGTTCACCGAGCAGACCGAAGAGGGCAAGCGCCATGTGCGCGAAGAACTGATTCCGGCGCTCGAAGGGATTGATGGTCTCATGGGTGCCTTCTGGGCGCTTGATGAGGAGGCCGGGCAGCGCCGCTCCTTCATGCTCTGGCGCGACGAGCCCGCGATGAAGGCGGGGATGATCGAGGTGATGAGCCGGGTGCAGAAGCTGCGTCTCTCCGAGGGCCGCGCGTCGCCCGCCGAGGCACATCGCGATCAGATCTTCGAGGTCTTCGCGTCCTTTACGGGCGGCGCCCGCCGCGCGGCGCCATCACCACCAGCCTCCTGAGCAGGTCGAGCATCGCTGCTGCGGCAACGGGATCGCCTCCGGGATCGAGGCTGCGCGCGTTGACCTCTATCTGCAGCGCCCGATAGCCCGAGGCCTGGGCGAAGGAAGTCATTGTTCCGGCGCGCGACGCGGCGAACGGATGGTTGACGGAGACCGCGAATCCGCTGGCGCGCGCCAGCGCTGCACATTGCTGGGCGAACGCCAGTGTCGCTGCATCGGCGGATGCACCCGTGCCGATGCAGATGTCGGGTGCGCGTTCGCGATTCATGCCGTGGATGTCGAAGGCGAATTCGGCGGCGGGTGCGCTGCGCAGAACCGTGTTCTTGAATTCTCCGGGTGCCTGGTCCCAGTTGGGATCGTCCAATTGCCTGCCGATAACCGTCACTGCTGTGCCAGA
>JBEPVH010000083.1:0-7367 GCA_041691115.1 bacterium
GCACACAACTCTCCGGCCTGCGCCCGAGCCCGCAATTCGGGACGTTCACGCAACAGCCATTCGAGCTTGGTGGCTGTGAAGTAGGGATCGAGAAGCAGGCCGGTGCGGCGCCGCACCTCGGGCTCATGTCCTGCTTCGCGATGCTCGCGACAGATCGCAGCGGAGCGGCGGCACTGCCACACGATGGCGGGCGCCACAGGACGCAGCGTGTCGCGCTCGAACACCACCACAGTCTCGCGCTGATTGGTGATGCCGATAGCGGCCGGTGACACATCACCGAGGGCCTCGGTCGCCGCTGCAACGACGGATTCGAAAAGCGCATCGCCGTCCTGCTCCACCCATCCCGGCTGCGGGTAGGTGATGGCGACCTCACGTTGCGCACGGCTGAGGATCTCGCCCTCAGGCGATACCAGCAGGCACGTCGTTCCCGACGTTCCCTGGTCGATGGCAAGAACCGCGTCGCTCACGGCGCGGGATGGTGCCACATCGGCGGGCGTCAGCCCAGCGCTTTGCCCTTGGGTGCGACGCCCTTGAGCGCGTTGGCGAAAGCGCGGCCTTCCTCGGTGAGACGGCCACGGTCGTCGCCACCTGACGAACCGGCGATGAAGACCAGGCCTGCGTTGCTCAGCAGGCGGCTGGCCTCAGCGGCTTCCATCATCGTCAGGCCGTTGCGCTTGGAGATGTTCGACAGTGGCTGATCGGAGTAGTCGAGCAGGCTCAGGACCACCTTGCGCAATGCATCGATGCCGACCTTCGAACCCTGGGCGCGGGCATAGGTGATGCCTGCTGCTGATGCCAGCGACGTCGCAAAGGCGCGCTGTGCGGCGACGCGCGGATCAACCACGGGAACAACGGGCTCGGGCTGCGGCTCAGGTGCCGGCTCGGGGGGAAGAACGTTGGCCAGATACGCAGGGCGGTATGGCTTGGGCGGCGCCTTGGGCGGCAGCGGCGCCACGCCGATGAAGGTCTCGGCGACAAGGCGGCCTGACGCCGTCAGGGTGACGCGCTCGCCCATGCGGCTCTTGGTGTTGATGTCGACCACGCCGGCATCGTGGAGCACGCGCAGCGTGGCACACGCTTCGATGAAGGGCATCCCGACGTTCTTGCAGAGGGCATAGATCGACTCGTCGCGGTCGGAGCGTCCGAGCTTCTGGATCATTGAAGTGGCAAGGCGGGAATCGAACGGCAGCTCGCGGTGCTGCACCTCGTCGAGAAGCAGAAGAATCTCGAAAGGACCCTTGGGCGGCGCCGGCTTGGGCTGGGCTGCCTTGGCTGCCGTCGCTGCCTTCTGCCGATCGGCCTCGACTGATGCCTGAAGGGCTGCGTGCTCGGCGCCGACGCGTTCCAACTCGGCGCGGAGCTTGCGAACCTCGGGCGTGAGATCAGGAACGATGGCTACTGGCGTACTGCGGATCTCCCGAAGCTCGGTGCGCAGCACCTCTACTTCGCCGCGCAACCGGTTGCGCCTACCGAATGGCTTCACGTCCCCACCCCTCTTAGATTTGCCCGGGATTCTAGCGGTTTGCGCGCGATCGCGGCAATCGCTCCTGTCCCGGCAACCGCAGGGTTAGGCGGTGATTGCCACCATCCTGTCGATGGCGGCGCGGGCCTTGGCGGCGATCTCAGGATCGACGGTGATACGCGGCGACATCGTCTCCAGCGAGCGGGCGATCTTGGCCACAGTGATCCGCTTCATGTAGGGGCAGATGGCCTCGGCTGCCGCCGGGATGAACGTCTTGCCGGGGGCGAACTTCTCGAGGCGGTGGAGGATGCCGACCTCGGTGGCGACGATGAACTCCTTCTTGGAAGAAGCAGCCGCGTGGCGGACCATGCCCTCGGTCGACGTGACCACGGCTGTGGTGCCGGGCAGATCGCCCTGGCTCATGCGGTACAGAGTCGACGAGGTGCAGCCGCATTCGGGATGGATCAGCAGTTCGGCATCGGGGTGCTGCTTGCGGGTGGTTTCGAGGGCAGCGGGATCGATGCCCGCATGCACGTGGCACTCCCCCATCCAGACGTGCATCTTCCTGCCGGTGACGCGCTCCAGATGAGCGCCGAGGAACATGTCGGGGCAGAAGAGAATCTCGCGATCCTCAGGAATCGAGCGGATGATCGCCTCGGCGTTGGAGGAGGTGCAGCAGTAGTCGCTCTCGGCCTTCACTTCAGCCGACGTGTTGACGTAGCTGACGACGACGGCGCCGGGGTGCTGCGCCTTCCAGGCACGAAGCTGATCAGCGTCGATGGTTCCGGCCAGCGAGCACCCGGCCTCGAGATCGGGCAGCAGCACCACCTTGTCCGGCGACAGGATGGCGGCGGTCTCCGCCATGAAATGGACGCCGCAGAACACGATGACGTCGGCATCTGTGGAGGCCGCCTGCTGCGACAGCCCCAGGGAATCACCGACGAAATCGGCGATGTCCTGAACATCGGGCAGCTGGTAGCTGTGGGCCAGGATCACCGCGTTGCGTTCCTTTCGGAGCCTAGCGATGGTGTCGAGAATCGGAGGATCTGCCGTTGCCGGCGTGCTGCGGGGTGGCGGTGCAATCGCCATGTCCACGGCTCCCAGAGGGTTGACGTCCACTTAAGGTCAATCTGACCTTCTGGTCAAGTATACCTTAATGTCTGGCCGTCAACCCTCGTTCCGAGAGACCTAGGTGACGTCGATTTCGCCGGTCATCGACGCGTGGATGGAGCAGTGATAGGTGTACTTGCCGGCCACCGCGAAGGTGAACGGGAAGCTCGCGTCCTGGCCGAGCTCATGCGAATCGAAAGCGGCGGGGGCGCCGGCATCCGACGTCGCCGTGTGGTTGAACCCGTCCTTGTTGGTGAACGTGACCTGCTGATTGACGTGGACCGCCAGCGGCGTTGGCTGGAAGCTGGACCCCGAGATGGTCACTGCGGGACCGCCTGAGGCTGCGCTGGTGGCCGCCGGTGCTGAGGTGGCGCCTGTCGTCGCGTCGCCGCACGCGGTTGCCATGAGTGTCGTGAGAGCGATGCCCGTCAGGGCGGTTGCGCGAACCGGGTTCATCGGATCCTCCGTGGGCTGGTAAGGCGGCGGAGCGTACGCGCCCCAGCCCGTCCGTGACCGCCTGATACCCTCGCCGCGTGGCAGCTCTCGATCTCGTCGTGCATCCGCGGCGTCTGCTCGCTGCCGAAGCCGCCACCCCACGGCCACGTCGCGCCGCCACCGTTGTGTGGGGAACCGCGGCGCTGGCATTGCTCCTCAACCTGGCCGGCGCCGTCGCCGGACCCGCTGACCTGCGATCGGGTGCGCTGGCAACGGGCGTTGTCGCCGCCGTTCTCCTTGGCTGCTTCTGGGCTATGTCGGCCGTGCTCATCGGCGCCGGTGTCAAAGGAATGGGCATCGAGCCGCGCCGCGAGGCACTGCTGGCGGTGACGGGTCTCACATGGCCCGTCCTGCTGACGTATCCCCTTCTCACCTTCATCCAAACAGTGCTTGCCACCGGCGGCCATGGTGATGCGTCAGGGCTCATCGGCTGGCTGGCGCTGCCCGCCCTCATCTGGTTCGTAGCGCTCACCGTCGTCGCCATCACATCCGTGTACGAAATGAGCGCGGCGTCGGCGATGGCACTGGCCTTTCTGCCCTACGCAGCGATGACCGCGGTGCTCCTGATCCTGGTGCTGGTGGTGTCGGGCCTGCACGCCGGGGGAGTCATATAAGCGAGCGCGGCCATATGCTTGGCGCCATGTCACCGCGGCGCCGTTCCATGGCCCTGGCTGGAAACAACGAGGACGATCCTCAGAATCCGCCCGTGCCCAGCGAGGCGCCCGCGGCCCCGCCGGCGCGACGCCCGCGCCAGCCCATCATCTCCATCGTCGTGCCGACGCGCAACGAGGCGTCGAACATCAACGAACTCTGGTCGCAGCTCAACACGGCACTGGCCGGCACCGAGTTCGAAGCTATTTTCGTTGACGACAGCGACGACCACACCCCGTCGCTGCTGGCGAAGTTGGAGCGCGGCAACTCCGGTCGCGTGCGCTGCCGTTTCCGTCAGGGCGCCGACCGTGCCGGTGGTCTGGCCACGGCGGTGGTCACCGGCATGCGAATGGCGCAGGCGCAATACATCTGTGTCATGGACGCGGATCTGCAGCATCCGCCCGGAACGATTCCGCGGATGCTTGCCGCGGCGCAGGCGGGTGCCGACCTCGTCGTCGCCAGCCGCTATGTCGGCGGTGGTTCGCGCTCAGGTCTTGACGGGCTGTTGCGCCGAGCTGTCAGCCGGGGCGCGTCGATGCTGTCGCGCCTGCTCTTCTCCGAGGCGCGGCGCACCACCGATCCGCTCGCCGGATTCTTCATCTGCGGCCGCAGCCTCATCGATGGGATTGAGTTTCGTCCCGTTGGATTCAAGATCCTCCTGGAGATGCTCGTGTGCATTCCGGGGATCACCGTCACCGACGTGCCCCTGAGTTTCGCGCCACGCTCATCGGGCGAATCCAAGGCATCGCTGCGCCAGGGAGGCCTCTTCCTGCGCCACCTGATGTCCCTCTTCTTCGAGGTTGAGGGCTCAGCTCGAGTCTGGAAGTTTGGTGCCGTCGGCATCTCCGGCGTCGTCATCCTCGAATCCGGACTGCTCCTGGCAACCCGCGTGTGGGACGCGGCGCCGATGATTGCGTTCCTCATCGCATGGCCGCCGTCGCTGGTATGGAACACGGTTCTGAACCACCGATGGACATTCGCCGACATCCGCACCCAGGGCGGCAATCGTGAGCCGCTCAACTATCTGCAGCGCGGCGTGTTCGCCGGCGTGGTCATGGGCGGGGTTTTCTTCGGCCTGACACAGGCGGCCGTGGACGTCATGATCGCCGGTCTCGTCTCCGCGGTCGTCGCCATGATCATCAATGGACTTGCCAACAACCGCGCGACGCGCCGGGCACCACGACTGTGGACGTCCATCGCGTTCGACCGTGATGTCAGCGAGGCGCTTGCCGAGCTTGCTCGCTCTGTCGGCGCCGACCGTTCGTACCTGCTGCCGCCGCGCCGTGGCTCCAATCCGGCGGCCATCCCCGCAGGGCTTTTCGAGCGTGTTATCACGTTGCGCCGCGCCGTCGTTCTCACCGAGGCGGCATCGCACAGGCCGCAGCGGCGTACCAACATCGACATCACGTCGACGCTCCTCCTGCCCGTCGTCAACGGCGGTGTTGTCGTCGGCGTCGTGGTTCTGGAGCGTCAGGCTCCGCGCGGATTCGCCCCCAACGCCCTGGAAGCCGCCGTCGGCGCCGTGGAAACCCTGGTTCCCCTCCTGGCCGCAGCGGTGGGCGTCCCCGAAGCCCGGCGCCTGCGCGCGATGGCCAGCCGGGCCACCGCACAGTTGAGCGAGTAAACAGGGTCACTGCGGCCAAACGCTGCTAGTCTCGCCTCATGCCGCTCTGGGACCGGCTCAAAAACAAACCGCGCCGTGCAGACGGACCGGGTGGCAACGTCGTGCTCGCTTCGGCGACGGGCGCCGCCCCACGGCTCGACGCCATCGCGCAGCAGATCGGTGCTGTCGGCGCCAACCAGTACGTGATCTTCGCCAACCATGACGACGTCGACGAGTACGTGCAGTTCGCGCGCAAGCCCGACGGTTCCTACGTCATGGAGGTGGCATCGGGCGAGTACACCGCCGCCGGCCCCAACCAGCTGTCGCGCAGCCATCTGGCGGTGACGACGCTCGCCTCTCTGGGTTTGCACGCAGCGCCCGGCGAGAACTTCATGGCGGACGGCATCGTGGCGACACCGTCGCAGATGGCCAACTGGGTCGAGGGCATCTTCCTCAACCTCTTCCGCCTCGACGACAGCTTCACGCTCGACGTGCTTGGCGATCCGGCACGCGCCGAGACAACCTCAGCCGTCTGACCTACCAGCGCTGCATGGTGTAGCCCGACGACCGGTTGCCCAGCGACGGTCCGCCAGCGGGCTCCTTCTCAAATGCCGACTGGATGCACACCCTGCCCGGCCCAGTGAGACGCAGCCATACATGACGGTTGCTCCACTGCCGCCACGGCGACCAGCCACCCGCGGCGGAGTAGGGCTGCTCGATGTGCAGGTTCATCGCCACCGTCGTGTCCTTGAAGAGTACCGACGCGGGATGCACGAGGATGGACTGCCCCGGCTGCAGATGGCGGATGAACGCATTACCCGCCGCGTGCAGGAGCACCAGCCCGGGCGCTTGCGCCGCGAAGAACACATCGAGGTAGCGGCCCATGGGGTAGTGCGTCTCGGTCTCGTTGCCGCTTGAGGTCTGGTACCAGATGTTCGACTGCACCCAGTCATACGCGACCGTGTGCGTGGCGACGACGAAGTGATGTTCCCGGGCCATAACAGCCATCCCCGCTTGCAGCGGCAACGCCACCATTTCGCCGGGAACATCGCGCGAGAAGGCGATGTGTCCGGGCCCTGTCGCCTCAGTCATCACCAGCGGCAAGCCGGCGAACATGCGCTTGATGCCGCCCTTCATCTTCATCGCGTGAACGGGCGTCTGCGGATCCTTCCACAGAAGCATCTGGTGCGAGAAATAGACGCCGTCGCCGGGAACCAGATTGAAGTCGGCGACGGGCACCAGCGTTCCGGATATCTGGCAGTGTGAGTCGCCGAACTGGATGTGAGCCATGTCGCGAATCGCGGGCAGCTCGATCCAGCCTGAATCACTGACGAGTTCGCGGACGTTGACGGGAGCGCCGCACGCGGGACAGGAGCGTCCCGGGTTCGCCGATACGACATTGCAGTAGGGACAGCTGTACGTCGACGGCGCAGCTGCTGCCTGCGGCGTCGGGCTAGCCGAAGGCGGCGGAGGTGGTGGCGGTGGCGGTGGTGGCGGCGGAGGAGGAGGGATGCTGTCCATCAGTCGGTGTGGTGGTGCACGTACATCGACTGGATGCCAACCCTTCCGGGACCGGTAAGGCGCGCCAGGTAGAGGCCCTGGCCACCAAAGATCCCCGTCGTGAGTTGTTGCTGCTCAACGTCCATCGTCACCGACGAGTCCTTGTAGAGGAAGGCGCCGGGTTCGACGAGGATGCTCTGCCCCGCCTCAAGGCGGCGCTCGAACACGTTGCCGTAGCCGTGAAGGATCAACAGTCCGGGCGCCGTCGAGGTGACGAACCTGTCCATGTACATGCCCTGGCCGCCGTGCAGGATGTTGCGCAGGCCCTTGATGCGGATGAACGAGTAACCGATGTGGTGCGATGCCAGCAGGAAGGCATGTTCGCGGACGTCGAGTTCCATGCCCGGGTGCAACGGCATGATCACCAGCTCACCCGTGGCATCACGGGAGAACGCGATTCGCCCCGGGCCCGATGCCAGCGAAATGATGAAGGGCATTCCCGCGAACGCCCGTTTGACGCCGCCGGGCAACTGCATGACACCCATG
>JBEPVH010000084.1:0-7357 GCA_041691115.1 bacterium
AAGGGGCCAATCGCGTCCACCCCATTGTGGGGGGCGCGGGGCCCCGCAAACACGCCCGGCCGCGGCACAACGGCCATGCCGACGAGTTGATGCCCCGGTGCCACCGCTCCGGAGGTTCGCGGCACCACCGCCGATGAGCGCGACGTCTGCGTGGTGACGACGGTGAGGGTGACCCTGACGGTGGCGGGAACCACGCCGAGTGTCGACACCTTCACGTGATTGGCGTCGTATAGCGTCACCTGTTGGTCGGCGTCGAGGTTGGTCTTCTGATTCTGAAAGTCGAGGTCGACCTCGGCTCGGATGCCGGTGAGCTGATGGCTCGGACCGTGCGCGACAACAGTGACGGGCGTCACCTTCTGCGCTGACACCAGATAGCCGAACGGCGGCGGCGGATTGACAACCAGCGTCACCGGGATCGTCGCCGAATCGATTGTGTCGACCTTGACCTGGACCGTCGCCGGTGCCTCGGTAATCTCCACCTGGCTGTTGAAGTTGGTGATGTGCACGGGAACATCGGCGATACCCGCCGCGCTGATGTGGCGGTAGTCGACATCGACGTTGAGCGAATGCAGATCGAAGGCGTTGAGGTGGTCGCGGGTACCACTGAGACGCAGATGCATGTCGGGCACGGCGTCGACGAGCACGTACTGCGCTGGCAGCGCTGTCTGTGCCTGCGGCACCGGCACCGCCACAATCCGCGTTTCCGGAGGGTTGGCTGCGTACACGACACCCACCCAGGTCACCAGGGCGAGCAGCAGGCAGATGATTTTGAGCCGCAGATTGCGGGTGATTACCGCCGGTCCCCGCATCAGTGCCCCCGGCGTCCCAGCGCACGCACTGCCGTGCCGCGAATGAGCGGCCCGACGACCGATTCGTTGCTCCGGGCACGGGCCCCCACCTGGACCACGAGAAGTTCACGCAGTTTGTCGGCGTCGAGACCGCGAATCAATTTCCCCGAATGGGCCACGGATATCAATCCGGTTTCCTCGGACACGATGACGATGACGGCATCACACTGCAATGTCAGACCGAGAGCCGCGCGGTGCCGCGTGCCCATGCGCCCCACACCCGGCAGCGCATCAGCCAAAGGCAGCACACAGCCGGCTGCGGCGAGCTTGCCCTGACGAATGATCACGGCACCATCGTGCAGCGGCGAGTTGGGATAGAAGACCGACGTCAGCATCTCGGCCGTCAGCGCGCCGTCGATGCGTACACCCGACGCCGCCAGATGTTCGAGGCCGGTGCCCCGTTCGAAAACGATGAGGGCGCCGGTACGCCGCTCCGATAGCGTGACGGCGGCGCGCAGCACCTCGTCGACGGTGGCCGACACGTTGGCGGCGTCGTGGTGCCCCACCCAGTGATGGAACACGCCGAGGCGTCCCATCTGGTCGAGGGCACGCCGCAATTCTGGCTGGAAGAGGACCACGGCGGCGATCAGGATGACCTGGCCGGCGTTGGTGAAGATGAAATCGAGGAGGCGCAGGTGCAGGACCTGGGCCACCAAATTGAGCAGCAGCAGCACACCCAGACCCGCGAGCAACTGGACGGCCTGGGTGCCACGAATCAGCGTCAGCAGCTGATAGAGCAGGAAGGCCACGACAGCAATGTCGAGCACGTCACGCCAGCCGATGTTTTCGGCAAATATGTGCGCATGCGTCAGGAGATCATTCACGCCTGCCTTCGAGTATAGGCGGCACCTCCCTCACGCAACGTCACCGATGAGGTCCCCGAGCGGGTACCGTTCCGCCGGTGAACGTGCTCGTGGTCGTCTCCGGCGGCCTCACCGAGACCCTCCAGGCGACGCCGCTGCTGCGCACGCTGCGCGCCGGCCTGCCGGAAGCTCACATCACGCTGGCCGCCCCGTCACGGGCCAAGCAATTGGCGGACGGCCTGCCAGCTGTCGACGCCACCCTTTGCCTGAGAAGCCTGTCGCACCGGCCGCCTCTGGGCTCGGGTCTCGCCGCGTGGGTCGCCCTGCGTCGCCGCCGATTCGATGTGGCGATCGTCTGCTCACCCCGGCTGCGGGATTGCGCCAGCGTCTACATGCTCGGTGTGCCGCGTCGTCTGGGCGTGGCCAATGGTCTTCCGGGACTGCTCCTGTCCGACAGATTGCGGCGTCGCCGCCGTGCCAACAACGCCGCATCATGGGTCGGCCTGGCGGGACTCCTGGGGATCGGTACAGCCCGCAGCCGGCCCGACTTCTCGCCGTCAGACGCCGCTCGCGGTCATGTTGAAGGTCTGTTGAGCACCGTCGGGATCGATCCCGAGCGCATCGTCGTGGCGCTCGCCCCCGGCAACGGTGACGCCGACCCCGGCTCCGCCGATCGCCGGGCCCTGCGCTGGCCGCCCGACAGGTATGCGCACCTGGCCAACCAGATGGCTCTGCGCCACGGTGCCGCGATCGTGCTCCTGGGGCCCAGTGATGACAGGCCCATGGTCGACGAGGCAGCGATCGACGTCGGCGCGACCCAGCAGATCAACCTCTGCGGCGAGCTGACCCTGGACGAGACGGCAGCTCTCCTGGGCCGCTGTGACGTCCTGGTGGGTGGCGATTCGCCTCTCCTCCACCTCGCCGCCGCCATGGGTACCGCTGCCGTGGGCCTCTTCGGTCCCACCGATGGACGCGTCCGCGGCCCCTACGGCTCGCGCCACCGCGTCATCCAGGCCCTGCCCGAAGGCCGCCGCCACAGTGCCCGCCTGGAACGAATCCGGGTCGAGGATGCGCTGGCAGGGATCGAGGCGGGCGCCTGAAGCGAATTGGGACTTGAACCGGGTCCGCGGTTTGGGTACCGTGCGGGGCCTGCCGTGGCTCGCGCCCGGCGTCTCGAGGTGAAACCCGATGCGCGCTTGGAATCTCTCGGTGGCCCTGCCCAATCGGCCCGGTGAACTCGCCAAGCTGGCCACAGCGCTCGGCGATGCCAAGGTCGACATCGAGGGCTTCTTCGCCGTCGACATCGAGGACAGGGCCTTCGCCAGCTTCCTGGTGAGCGACAGGACCGCCGCACGCGGCGCCCTTGAGCGCCTCGGCCACAGGGTCGAGCGTGAGATGGAGGTTGTCGTCGAGGCCCTGAGCGACGAGACAGGTGAACTCGGACGTGCCACCCAATTGATCGCCGACGCCGGCATCAACCTCACGGTGTCGTACGTCGTCGGTGGCAGCCGCGTGGTCTTCGGAGCCGACGATCTGCCGGCGCTGGAGCGCGCGCTCGGGGTCAAGGAGATCGCCGCCACCTGACGCTACTGGGCGATCAAACGCCCCACCGGCGCCGCCTGTCCCCTATAAACGTGCCATGCCTTTTGGTTTTGGCAAGAAGAAGGACGAGGCTCCGGCTGCCGTCGCAGCCGAGGCAGTGGTGCAGCCTGTTGTGGGGACGTCGCCGTGCAGCGAGCGCGGCTGTGACCGCCAGGATGGTGCGGCCTGCGAATACATCGACAGGCGCGGCCGTCGCTGCGCCACTGCATGGTGCGCTGAGCATCAGGCGCTCTTCGACGGCCATGCCTTCTGCCGCCGCCACGTCGGCACGCTGCGAGCCATCGGCGTCGACGTCGTCGACCGCTCTCTGGCGCCGGACCTCGACAACCGAGCGCCATCGCTCGTCAACTGGATCTGCAACGACCTCGACCCCCGCGTCCGGGCGTTCCTCCAGAGCGAGATCAAAGAAGGTTCAGGCGAGGAAATGGCCGAGGAGCGCGTCCACCTCATCCGCACTCAGGACGGCACGCGCACCTGGGAGCGCAGTTGGAAGCTCTTCGACCACACAGGCGTCACCACCCGCGTCTGCGTCAACGTCAACGAGGCCAACGACGCCGAGGTCATCGTGCGGCTGGGACGCGAACGCCTCATCGCCCTGATACCACCGTGGATCGACAGGCGCATGAATCGCATCACGATCCCCGAAGAGCAGGACACGGAGGAGCGGCGCATCTTCTACGACTACCTCTACGACATCATCGTGAAGGCAGTCAACAAAGAGCGCCACGCCCCCCGCTGGTAGCTAGCCGGCGAGTCCGAAGAGGCCGCCGTCTCCGAGCGAACGCTCAACCCGTGCTGTGGCTCGCTGCTGCACGGAACGCACGCCGTGGTCGCGCCACGCCTCGGGCGGCAAAACCAACACCTCACCCGGCACGGAATCGGCGCGGCCGTCGAGCTGTGGATTGTGCTGCCTCAGCAACTGCAGCGATACCGCCACCTGCGCTGCGATGTCGGCAAATGACTGGTGCCCGACCACGACTGTTTGCTGCTCCGTCTCGGACTCGACATAGGCGCCCGTCGGCAGTTTCAGTGTGGTGCCGGCATCGGGCTCGCCGACGCCGACTTCCAGGGCATTGAGAACACGCAGTTCCAGCGCCGACACATGGAATGCCGCGGCAACAGCAGCGATGGTGTCGCCCTCAGCTGTTGTGAAGGTGCGCTCCACCACCGTCGTGTCCATGGGATCGGTGTAGGCGCCCCGCGGCAGGTGAACCGTATTCCCGGGTGCCGGCTCGTGCAACAGTAGCGACGGATTGTGCACACGAATCTCGGCGGCTGGAACGTGGTAGCGCTCGGCGATCTCGGCCACCGACTCGCCATAGACGGTGACATGCTGCTGCGGTCCACCGAGTGCGCGATGCGCCCCTGCCGGGAGGTGCAAGCGCTGGCCCGGGAAGATCCTGCTGGGATCCTTGACCTGCGGGTTCACACTCTCCAGCGCGTGCAGTGACACGTGGTAGCGCGCAGCAATACCCGACATGGTGTCGCCCTTGTGCACGGTGTACGTGCGCGGACCCGGATGCGGCTTGGGCTTGGGATGCGGCGCCGGCGCATGGGCGCCGGGTGCTCCCGCGGCGGGAGTATTGGCGCACGAGATGTCGACGTTGACACCGTCGACATTGGTGCCACCGGTGTACTGCCAGAATCGTGCACCCGGCCACGAGCCACGGATGAGGGCCGACTCGTTCGCGGGATTGAGCGAATGGTCGACGGAGTGCCGCGTCCAGTGCGCCACCCAGACGAAGTTGGGCCGCGGATGCCCGCGCCAGAGAGCGTTGAGCACGGGCGGGTTGCCGTAGACTCCGGCACGGTGACCGGCCGCCTGCACCGTGTGAACCCAGGCACGGGCATAGGCGACGGTGGCCGCCGGCGCGGTGGCGTAGGTGGAAAACTCGACATCAAGGACGACGGGGGCCGGCTTGCCCCAGCCGAAGTCCTTCATCAGAGCCAGTGCCTGGTGCGCGTCGTGGACGCCCTGGGCTGCCGTCAGGTTCCCGTGATGAAACGAGCCTCCTGCCTGCTGGCCGACGTAGATGGGCAGGAAGGAATGGACACCGGCTGCGGCGTAGTGCTTGACGAGCGCTGGGGTCCAGCCATGGCCGCCGGAATAGGGCCCCCCGATGTAGACGCCCCACCACGAGGCGCGATGGCGGTGGAGCAGCCGCGCGGCCGTCTGCGGGCTGGGCGCGAAGGCGGTGTCGAATCCGGTGGTGATGGACATGGGTCATCCCGATGAGGCCAGCAAGAACCGCCGGATGGTGGCAGCACGGGGAGGCCCTTGTCCATCGAATACAAAGAACGCGCGCCGCCGGGGTGGCGACGCGCGTGGAAAAGGCTTGTGGCGGGGCTACGGGGCCGGGGTGCAGGACGGCGCCGGGGCTGTACACGAGGGCGGCGCCGGAGCACCTGTCGTCGTCGAGAAGACGCGCACAGCTCCCAGCGCGGCGGTGGCGACAGCGAGGACGGCCAGCACCATGTAGACGCGCTTCATGACAACGGATGCGCTGAAGGCGAAGAAATGCGGCTTGCCCGCCGCCGCCTGGTGAACCATCGTTGCGATGTCGACGCGCACCGGGGTTTCCTCGAGACGACTCATGTAGCGGCGCGCCAGCCCGTCGAGCTTCCTGTCGGCTTCAAAGATCCTCTGCTTCTCAGACATCACTGAGCTCCTTGCGCAGGGTGGCAACGGCGCGCCCCAGGTGGCTGCGAGCGGTGCCCGGTCTGCATCCCATCATCTGAGCACACTCGTCGAGCGTGTAACCATGATGAAAATGCAGAGCAAATGCGGCACGCTGATGCGCTGACAGCGAACCGAAGACTTTGTCGAAGTCAAGCATTTCCCCCTCCATCCGCGGCGTTCTCGGTGCCGCGGGTTCGATTTCCGGGATATCCAGCGAAGCGGCATCAGTCCGCTTGTCGCGACGTTTCTTATCAATGCAGCTGTTGACGCAGATGCGGGTCAGCCATGGCCGGGCCTGCGACGAACTGCGCAGCGCTGCCCATGACTTCCACGCCGATACCAGCGTGTCCTGAACAGCGTCCTCGGCGTCGGCCTGGTCGCGCACGATGGTCATGGCGAGACCGAGAAGGCGCCTGACCTCCGGTGTCACCGTGACTTCGAACTCGCGACGCGCTTTGTCGAGGTCGCCCTCGTTCACAGCCTTGCCCACCAATTGCCTGTCGCCTGACGACGTGGCGGCCATCATCGACGAGGCGAAGCGGTCTGTGATCATCGGCGCGCTGCCCGCCGCGGAATGGGGGGCCGGCCGGTCAGGATCGATGTTGTCGCGGACGCCGGAGCCGAGGCGTGGCCACCCGGCAGCGAGCGTGCATCGCGACCACTACCCGCCAGGGTCTTGATCGATCCCACCAGACCGGCCCCCGCCGCGAGGATGGTGCTGTTGGTGATGACAAAGGCGTCCCGGACCGTGAAGCTCGGATCGTCGAAGACGCGTCGATTCTGAGTCCGTCGGATCGGGGGAAATTGAACGCCCATGCAAGCAAGACGGCGGCAAGGGGCGGTTTTCTTACACGGTCAGCGAATGTAGACGAAATTCCTCTTCATCACGTCCAGGCTCTCGGCCGCCAGGGCAGCTCCGCGGACGCCACACCACTGCGGCTCCGCCGCCAGACGCACTGGAATTCCGAGCTGAATCGACAGTTGCGTGGCCAGACCGTCGAGCTTGGCGCCGCCGCCGGTGAGCAGGATGCCCTCGCCGATGATGTCGTCGACAAGCCCCGCGGGAGTGTCCGACAGGGTCTGACGCAGCAGGGCATGAATGGCGGCCGTGTGGGCGGCAACGGGCTCGGCAACGTCATCGGACGTGATATCCACAGCACCGCCGTCGGTGGCCAGCGTCGTGGTCCGTGGGCGCCGTGGAATCGCCGAGGCCGCCTCGCGGATGACCTTGGTGACGTCGGCGGGACTGGCGTTGATGCCGCGTGCCTCGAGGACCGCTGCGACGCCAGTGGCGAGGTCGGTTCCACCGAGGGCAGCCGATGTGGTCACCACCGACGATTCGCGGGCGAGGACTGCCACCTCGGTGTTCTCGGCACCGACGCAGGCCACCAATGCGCCGGCGACGGACGCGCCGACCACGACAC
>JBEPVH010000085.1:0-7337 GCA_041691115.1 bacterium
GTCCCAGCGAGCGCATGGGATGGGTGCGGTCATCCCAGAAGTTCACATCGGAGACGAGGTGGACGCCGCGCGCGTTGGGCGCCCACACGGCGAAGGCGACACCTGTCACGCCCTGCTGCGTCAGCACCCGTGCGCCCAGGCGGCGCCAGAGTTCGCGATGCCTGCCCTCGCTGATGAGATGCAGGTCCAGTTCACCCAGGGTGGGCATGAAACGGTACGGATCGTCCGCCTCCCAATCCTGCGAGTGCGAGGTGACGCGCAGGCGGTAGCCGTCGAGATTGCGTTGCGGCACACGCGCTTCGAACAGGCCGCCGGGATGAATGCGTTCGGCCGGATATGTTCCCGTCTTGGTGGCCACGGCAACGGCGACGGCATCGGGATGGTAGGCGCGGACGATCGTGTGATCGCCATCGGGGTGCGGTCCCAGGATGTCGTGCGGCGAATGATGGCCGCCGCTCTGCAGGCGCTTGACGTCGGCATCGAAGTCGATGCGTTGCGGTGTCGTCATGGCCGCAGCCTGAGCAGAAAGCGCAGCGGGATGTTCACCCACTCCGGACGGTGACCCAGTTCGTAGAGCACCTCATAGACGGCCTTCTGCACTTCGAATGCACGGCGCACGACCATCGCCGAGTCGCCGCGCGGCAGCACTCGCGAGGAGTTGCCGATACGGGCCACGTAGGCTTGCCAGAAGGCGTCGCGGTTGGCCTGCGCCCAGGCATCACCCTGCGCCGACAACTCCTCCCATGCGGGGTCGTCGGGCGAGGTGCGCTCGGCCAGTGCCGCCGCCGCCGCGTAATCAAAGGAACGCAGCATGCCGGCGACGTCGCGCAGCGGCGACCAGCGCAGGCGGCGCTCCGCCGACGGTCGTGCAGGTTCACCCTCGAAGTCGATGACGATCCAGCCGAGGTCGGTGCGCAGTACCTGGCCGAGGTGGTAGTCGCCGTGAATGCGAGTGGCGACACCGGGGTCGGCGACATGGCGCAGGGCGTCGAAATGCTCGACGATCTGGCCGCGGACGGCGCGCAATTTCTCGAGCCGGGGATTGCTCAGTTCGAGCAGCTTGTCGAGGTCCTGCGTCATGGCAGTGGCCCAGTCGCCAAGGTCGGCGTCGGTGATCGGCACCGGCGCCACATCACCTGACAGACCGGGCCATGAGAGTGCCAGATGCATCTCTGCGGTGACCTCGCCGAGACGCGCCGCCTCGGGTGTGAACGCCGGGCCCTGTTCGGCAACGGCGGCGCGGCGTTCCGAGGGGCTGCGACCGTCGTCCTCCTCGGCACCGGTGTAGAGGTCGCGCAGTGATGTGAGCGCCATCGCCCACCCCTCCGAGGCGTTGTGCAGATAGCGCTGCAGGAAGGCGATGCGCGTCGGCGGCTCGTCGCGGCGCAGGTAATCGATGCCGCCCAGCGTCTCGGCCATATGAATGAAACCGCCCTGGCGCAGGGCATCGATCATCTCGAGTTCGATCGAGGGACCGGAGTCGATGTGGCGGACCCACTTGAGAAATTCATCGTTGCCGCGCGACAGGGCTGTATTGCTCTGCTCGGCGGGGAAGAGGCGGATCGCTCCCGAACCCTCGAGGGGCGCCAGCCCGGTGCCCTCGGCTCGCAGCGATGCCTGTGCTGTTGTGCGCTCGACATTTCCCACCATGTCGGCCCAGAGCAAGAGCGAACAGTCGTTGTCTGCGAGTGCGTCGTAGACGACGGCTGTGGTGCCATCCCGGTTCACCGTGGTGATCAGGAACTTGGGGTCGACGCCAGCCATGGGATGGCCGGCATCGCGGATCCCCAGGGGGATGTTGTAGCAGTCGGAGCCGCCGTCCTCGTAGTGGACGCGGGCCACCACGAAGAGGAATGTCGGATCGTGCGCCGAGATCTCGGCGACGTCCTCGATGCTGACCGCGGCGATGGATCGCTCCTTGCCGCCGAACCAGCGCTGCCGCGCCACGTGCTCTCGCAGTGCATCACCGATTTCCAGCAATCCGTGGCGCGCCAGCACGTCGTCCGCGGCGACTGTCATGTCCGCAGTTCCTGAATGTGGAACCAATAGAAGCCATGGGGGGCCATCGTCAGCAGATAGGGGAGTTCGCCGATGGCGGGGAAGTGCACCTTGCCCACCATCTCCACCGGGGTCATGCCGGCGTAGCGGCGCATGTCGAGTTCCACCGGCTGGGGGAATCGCGAGAGGTTGTTGACGCAGAGAACTATCTGGTCACCGAGAACCCGCAGGTAGGCGAACACCGACGGGTTCGATGCTTCGAGGATCTCGAACGATCCCTCGCCGAACACGGGCCACTTCTTGCGCAGCGTGATGAAACGGCGCATGAAGTGCAGCAGCGACGACTCATGGCGCCGCTGGCCCTCGACGTTGACTGCCTGATAGCCGTACACCGGATCCATGAGCACGGGCAGATACAGCTGGGCGAAGTCGGCTTGGGAGAAGCCTGCATTGCGATCCATCGTCCACTGCATCGGTGTGCGCACCCCGTCGCGATCACCGAGATAGATGTTGTCGCCCATGCCGATCTCGTCGCCGTAATACATGATCGGCGTTCCCGGGAGCGACAGCAGCAGCCCGGTGAAGAGCTCCATCTTGTGTCGTCCATTGTCGAGCAGCGGGGCGAGACGTCGCCGGATTCCGAGGTTGAGCTTCATGCGCGGGTCGTGCGCGTACTCCTGATACATGTAGTCGCGCTCTTCGTCGGTCACCATCTCCAGCGTCAGCTCATCGTGATTGCGCAGAAAGATGCCCCAGGCACAGTTGTCGGGGATCGGCGGCGTGCGCTCCAGGATTTCCGTGATGGGGTAGCGCTGTTCGCGGCGGAGCGCCATGAACATGCGCGGCATGATCGGGAAGTGGAAGTTCATGTGGCACTCGGGTGCCTCGGGGGTGCCGTAGTAGTCGACCACGTCCTCGGGCCATTGGTTGGCCTCTGAGAGCAGCACGCGTCCCGGTCCGTACTCCTCGTCCATGGTGCGTCGCACCTTGGCGAGGAACGCATGGGTCTCTGGCAGGTTTTCGCAGTTGGTGCCGTCGCGCGCATAGAGATAGGGGACAGCGTCGAGGCGGAAGCCGTCCATCCCCAGGTCAAGCCAGAACCTCACGATGTCAAGCATCTCCTCGTGGACCCTGGGGTTGTCGTAGTTGAGGTCCGGCTGATGCGAGAAGAAGCGGTGCCAGAAGTAGGCTCCCGCTGCGTCGTCCCAGGTCCAGTTCGAGACCTCGGTGTCGATGAAGATGATGCGGACGTCGTTGTACTTGTCCTGCGTCTCCGACCACATGTAGTAGTCGCGGTACGGATTGTCCTTGGACGACCGCGCCTGCTTGAACCACTCGTGCTGGTCGGACGTGTGGTTCATCACCAGGTCCATGACAACGCGCATGCCGCGGGCATGCGCCTTCTCGACGAGCTCGCGAACGTCGTCGACGGTGCCGTACTCGGGAAGCACTGCGTAGTAGTCGGCGATGTCGTAGCCGCCGTCGCGTAGCGGCGACTGGTTGAACGGCAACAGCCAGAGACAGTCGACGCCGAGCCACTCGAGGTAGTCGAGCTTGTCGATGAGGCCGCGGAAGTCGCCCACGCCGTCGCCGTTGCTGTCGGCGAAGGCACGTACCAGCACCTCGTAGAAGACGGCGCGCTTGTACCAGAGCGGATCCTTGTCGGGGGTCGTGAAGGTCCGGGTTTCCGGAGCCGTCTGCGTCATCTCTTCCTCAGGTGAAGGACGTGGCCGGCTTGATGGCCGGGGTCGAGGCGCACGTAGTTTCGGGGACCGTGCCAGACATACGTCGTGTCGGTCAGTTCGTCATGGGCTTCGTAGGGCCTGTTGGGTGGAATTCCCAGGGCCTCGAGGTCGAGCCATGTGGAGCCATCTTGGGCCGCATGGGGATCAAGGTTGACGATGACGAGGAGGACATCCTCGTTGCCCGGCGAGCTGCGGCTGAAGCAGATGAGCGCGTCATTGTCGATGTGATGGAGGTGCAGCCTGGCCATCTGCGTCATGGCGCCACGATGCACACGGCGCACCTCGTTGACGCGACCCACGAGAGGCGCCAGGGAATCGGCGCGACCGAAGTCGCGAGGCCGCAACTCGTACTTCTCGGAATTGAGGTACTCCTCGCTGCCCTCGCGGACCGCCACGTTCTCGGCCAGTTCGTAGCCCGAGTACATGCCCCATGACGCGGCGCCGAAGGCTGCCAGGATGAGGCGGAGGCGGAATGCGGCGGGGCCGCCGTACTGCAGCGACGCGTGCAGGATGTCGGGGGTGTTGGGCCAGAAGCAGGGCCGGAAGTAGTCGACCCCTGGCGGCGTCGACAACTCGCCCAGATACTCCTCGAGTTCCCACTTGGCGGTGCGCCACGTGAAATACGTGTACGACTGGCTGAAGCCCGCCTTGGCCAGGCGATGCATCACCTTGGGCCGGGTGAATGCCTCAGCCAGGAAGATCGTGCCGGGATGGCGGCGCCGCACCTCGGAGATCACCCACTCCCAGAAGTGCAGCGGCTTGGTGTGGGGGTTGTCGACACGGAAAACGGAGACCCCGTGCCCACACCAGAAGAGCAGGACATCGCGCAGCGCGTTCCACAGACGCCGCCAGTCGCGGGTCTCGAAGTCGATCGGGTAGATGTCCTCGTAGCGCTTGGGGGGATTCTCGGCATACCGGACCGAGCCGTCGGGCCGTGTGGCGAACCACTCGGGATGCTCGGTGACCCAGGGATGGTCGGGGGCGCACTGCAGGGCGTAGTCCAGCGCCACCTCAAGGCCCAGGGCATGGGCTCCGCCGACGAACGAGTCGAAGTCCTGAAGGGTGCCCAGATCCGAGTTGATCGCCGTATGGCCACCGCCGGCGGATCCGATGGCCCAGGGAGATCCCACGTCATCGGGTCCGGCGGCCAGTGAGTTGCCGGGCCCCTTGCGATTGACGGTGCCGATGGGATGGATGGGCGGCAGGTAGACGATGTCGAAGCCCATCTGAGCGATCGAGGGCAGGCGCCGCGACGCCGTATAAAGGGTGCCGCTGCGCGGCGGCTCGGCGCCTTCGGAGCGGGGGAACATCTCATACCAGGCCGAGAAACCTGCCAGCTCGCGCTCGACGAGCACGGGATGGGGACCCTCGACGGTGGCGCCGGATCTGTCGAGCGTGCGCTCCAGGAGGCGTCCGGATCGCTGCGTGGCAGCCTCCCGCAGCCGCGCTCGCGGCGCCAGAGAGGCGTTGCGCAGGACTGCCGCCAGGGCGCGGAGGGCGCGGCGGTCGGCAGCGTTGATACCTGTGCGTATGCGGCCGAGCGCCAGCAGGGCCCCCTCCTCAAGGTCGAGGTCGATGGTTTGGCGAGCGGCGAGTTTGGCGCCGGCGCCGTGAAGCCACGAACCCCAGTCGTCGACAGCCGCCACGATCTCGAAGGCCAAGTCGCCGAGGCGCCGAGGTGTGATCCAGCCGCTGAATCGGTCATTGATGTCGTGGCTGAGCCGAGCCTCGCGCCAGGCCTGTGGCGCCTGCGGCCTGCCCCAGCGCACCCAGGCGAGGACTCGGTCGTGACCATGTGCGAAGACGTCGGCCGAGATCTCCAGGGGCACGCCGGCACACGCCTTCGCGGCGAATCTGCCGCTTTCGACCACGGGCCGAGCAGCCTCGATGACCACCCGGCGGCGATCTTGACGGACACCCGCCACGGCGTCTCCTCATGGGTGTGTGAGCGTGCCGCGACAGGCTAAAGCACAGGGAGCCGATGGGGGCATCCTGTGAGCGCCCTGTTGCCCCTGCTAGGCTTCCGGCGCTTCCGATCTGAACTCAGGAGTAGCTGACGGGTGGCCAACGGCGAGCCGGCGCGACGTGGGGGTGCGGACGCGCGCGGCCTTCGTTCCGACTGGTGGCTGACCGAGCCCTCGCCGCGGCGTAGCGCCTGGGCCCTGGGACAGCGCAACAAGTTCACCGGCTTCACCCACTCCGAAGCGCCCGCGCGCGAGGCCTTCGGTGCCCTCTATGACCGATTTGACACGGGCAAAGCCGACAGTCCTTCGATGGCGGGCAATACCGTCTTCTGGATGCAGCGCGAGGCTGCCGGCGAGGTGCGCCGCCTTGTCGCCACGGGACCCGATGGCGTCACTCGGACGCTCTTCGATCCGCTGGTCCTCGCCGCCGACGCCACCACCCTGATCGACGAGTACGTGGCGTCGCCCGACGGCAGCCGCGTTGCCGTGTGGACATCGAGCCGCGGTCAGGAGGACGAGACGCTCAGGATCGTCGACGCTGTCACCGGTGCTGTCATCGACGGTCCCATCCCCTCCACCGAATCGGGTGCCTTCGCCTGGCTGCCGGACAGCTCGGGCTTCTACACGGCGATGTGGGGAGCCGGGTCGAGCAACATCTTCCGCCGCGATCTGGCGTCGGCTGAGTGGTCCCTCATCACCGTGACGCCCGGCCATCACTCGTGCGAGGGGCTGTCGCTGTCCCCCGACGGCAGCCGCCTGGTTTTCTCGGAATGGCTCGGCGATTGGGGTAAGGAAAACCTGTGGATAACTTCAACTCGTCCACATTCCGATCCCACTCCCATTCATCGCGGCGTGCGCGGCAAGTCCGAGCCGCGCTTCGTCGGCGACGAACTATGGCTGCTGACAACCGTCGGCAATGATCGCGGCCGCATCGTCGTCGTCGATCTTGATCACCCGACCAAATCGAACTGGCGAGAGATAATCGCCCCATCCCATTCCCGCCTCCGTGACTTCGTCGTCAGCGGCGAACGGATCGTGGTGTCGTCCTCGTATGAGGGTGCCGACCGCCTCACGATCCACGAGAAGGCTGACGGTGGTCTGATCGGCAGGGTCGTGCTGCCCGGCCGTGGCGAGATCGATTCGCTGGCATCCGGCGGCGACGGAGTGCTCTACACATACTCCGATCCGCTGACGCCCCGGCAGATCCGCTTTCACGATCCACGGACGGGTGCCGCCCGGGTCTGGATGGCACCACCGACTCCCGAGCTGAACGGATTCCGCGTCGAGAACACGGTCTTCCCGGCTGCCGACGGCACCCTCATCCCTGTCGACATCGTCTACAAGGCGGATGCCGCCTCAGGATCGATGCCCCGCCCCACCATCCTTCATGCCTACGGTGGATTCCTCACCGACGAACCGCCAGCCTTCTCGGCCGATATGGCCGCCTGGGTGGAGGCTGGTGGCGTCTGGGTCCAGGCGCATGTCAGGGGCGGCGACATTCGTAGTGAATGGCACGGTAATGGCCCCGCCGCCAAGTCGCGCACGATCAAGGATCTCGCAGCCTGCGCGGATTGGTTGACCAGCCAGGGATACGCCACCCCGGCCCAGCTGGGGCTCTACGGCGGCTGTC
>JBEPVH010000086.1:0-7324 GCA_041691115.1 bacterium
CCTGCGGAGAGACGGGAGGCTGCGCATCGGACCAACGCGCCGTCAGTCTCTCGGCGTAGCAGCGCAGACAGGCGGTTGCCCTCGGCACCATGAGCGGCCCCAGGGAAACGGTGTGCTGGTAGGCGCAATCAACCAGCAGCGTCGGCGTCGTCGAGTCCTGTAGTTCGGCCATCTCGGCAAGAGTTGCGGACGTGCGCACGATGACGTTGAGGTCAGCTGCCGCTTGGACGATCGTGAGGTGCGAGGCGGCGGCGTCGTCCTGCAGGCGCACAGCCAGCGCCTGAGCACGGCGCCCCGCCCAGACGAGGCGGATGGTGGGCCTTCCTGCGTCACGCAACGGCAGGTCGGGCACCAGCACGCCGGCGCCGAGCAACTCCTGCACGGCTCGGGCGGCCTCCCCCGTCGGCTCATCTGAATCGATGGCACCACTTGCCCACGCATCGATGACCCACGCGATGGCGGCGGGCTCGAGGTCCTCGACCGAATACACCGCGTCGGCACCGCCGGTGACCACCAACCGCTCGCCGTCCGCGGCGATGGTCCAGTGCGGCGAGGGAAGCAGACGAGCCATCGCGCCGAAGTCTACGCGCCGCCGAGGCCAGTCGCCCCTTCGAGCCCGACTCCTACTCCAAGAGCGAGCGGATGTCTGCGGCGGAGAGATGGGACGAGCCCGCGCCGCCGTCAGCGAGCACGCTGCGGAAGAGGGCTGCCTTGGTGGCTTTGAGCGCCATCACCTTCTCTTCGATGGTTTCCTTGGAGACCAAGCGATAGACCATGACGTTGCGCGTCTGCCCGATGCGGTGGGTGCGGTCGACCGCCTGCGCCTCGGTGGCCGGATTCCACCAGGGGTCGAGAATGATGCAGTAGTCGGCTTCGACCAGATTGAGGCCGACGCCACCAGCCTTCAGGCTGATCAAGAACAGGGGAGCTGACCCCTCCTTGAACCTGTCGATAACCTCCGCCCGCTTTCGCGTGCGCCCGTCGAGGTAGCAGTACTCAACACCCGCGGTGTCGAGGCGGTCGCGAACACGGCCAAGGAAGCGCGTGAACTGACTGAAGATCAGTGCGCGGTGTCCCTCGGTGACGATGTCATCGACCTGCTCCATGAGCGCGTCGAGCTTCGTCGACGGAATGCCCTCGTGGCGCTCATCAACGAGGGCGGGATCGATGGCCAGTTGACGGAGAAGTGTCAGCGACTTGAAGATCTCAAAGCGGTTCTTGCTCATGTCGCCGAGCAAACCGAGAACCTTCTGGCGTTCCCGCTGCAGGTGCGTCTGGTACACGCGCTGGTGCCGGGGGTTGAGATCCAGAGCAATGATCTGCTCGATCTTCTCGGGCAGTTCGGAGGCCACCTCCTCCTTGGTGCGTCGCAGCAACAGCGGCTTGATGCGGCGCCGCAGCAGGGCCAGCTGCTCCTCGTCACCGTCGCGCTCGATGGGCGTCCGGAAGAACTCGGTGAACTTGTCGGGCCGAGGGAACAGCCCCGGCGTTGCAATCGAGAACATCGACCACAACTCCATGAGGTTGTTCTCCATGGGTGTACCGGTGATGGCCAGCTTGAACGGTGTGGGGAGCCGCCGAGCGCAGAGGTAGCCGCGCGATTGATGGTTCTTCACCGCCTGAGCTTCATCAAGGATCAATCCCGCCCACGGCAGACGCTCGTACTCCTCGAACTCGATGCGGAACAGCGCATAGGACGTGACCACGATGTCCTTGCCCGCGCAGACCTCGGGAAGAGTGACCTTGCGGCGCCGAACGCCCGTCTCGGTGATGACGGCGACGTCGAGGTCGGGGCAGAAGCGACGGCATTCCGATGCCCAGTTGCTGACGACGCTGGTCGGCGCGACAACGAGGAACGGAGCGCTGTCCGGGTCACGACGCTTCACGTCGACCATCAATGCCAGGGCCTGGACCGTCTTGCCCAAACCCATGTCATCGGCAAGGATGCCGCCCAGGCGATTCTCATAGAGGAACGACAGCCATTCGAATCCGTACTGCTGGTAGGGGCGCAGTTCGGCGTGCAATCCCGGGGGTGGCGGGATGGTCTCGATCTGACTGATGTTCTGCAGACGGCGCAACGAAGCAGCCCAGGCATTCGCCTGCTCCGACACGATGCCGAGCTCTTCGAGTTCTTCCCAGAGGGACGATTGGAACCGCGACAGGCGGATGGTGTCGCCGCGCACGTCGCCGATCGACCGGGCTTCGACGATGAGGTCGCGCAGTTTCTGGAATTCCGGACGCTCAACGCTGAAATACGTTCCGGTGGGAAGAAACGCATGCGTATCGTTGTTGGCGAGAGCACGGAACAGCGCTTCGAAAGGCACGCCTTCACCGTCGATGGTGATCGTGACAGCGAGGTCGAACCAGTCACCGGACGCTGCGGTGGAACCGCCCATGGTGATGATGGGGGCCGCAGTGGCCTCGTGAAATGCGGGCAGCTGGCCCTCGATCTCGATGTCGACGTCCGTCAGTTCGCGCAGACGCGGCAGTACCTGCTCGACGAAGGTCGCCGCCGCAATTCCTGACAGCCGGGCCACCGGCGCCAGGCGTACTCCACTGGGAGTCTCTTCGACGAGATCGGAGATGGCTTCGGCATGAGGCAGTACTGAGCCGAGAATTCTCGTCTCGTCGTCGCGCGAATCGCGGTCGACGTCGACGTCATGAAGCAGAGGCGAGCGAGCGCGCGAGTCACCGACGACATGATCCCATGCCCACTCCAACCGAAATCCCAGCGGGGGCAGGTGCTCAATGCGCAGATGCAGGCGCGCCTGGGTCGTGGGGAAATCAAATGATTCGTCGCTCGATGTCAGGTTCACGCGCGAGCGCAGTGTTGGGTAGTACCCGGTGAGGAACTTCGCGTGGTCCGCTGTGGGCACTGTCAGAGCACGCTGCATCCCGAACATCTCGCGCATGGCAACGGGGATTGGCCGGTCCAGCGGTGCCAGTCTGATGTGGGCGACCGAACCATCGTCACTGAGATCGTCCGGCAACCACCATGCGATGCCGTGCGCCGGACTTCCGAGGAGGGCGAAGGCGCCGACGGTTGCGAGCGTGCCGTCGATGACGATGCGCGGCTGCATCACCCACTCCGACGCGTGCGCAGTCACGTCGAGAGACACGATGGCCGGCTCCTGCGAGACCGTGACGGGTTCCTGTTCCGGAGTGGCGTTCACCAAAGGCATGCCGAGGGCCTCGGCTTCGGCGAGCATCTCCCATATGCGGCGGCTGGCAAACAGATCCAGACGGATGGCCTGATCCTGGACGGCGTAGCCCCAGCCGGCACCGACAGGCTGCGCCGAGCCGAGGGCGACGATCTCGTCGAGCAGGTTGAGCTGGTCCTCGCGGAACCTGAGCCGCGAGTAGCCCATATAGCGTGCGTGCGACCAGCTCACGCCGGTACGCGTCCATTTGCCGCCCTTGGAGAGGGTCACCGGACGCATCCGCAACGCCGGGGTAGGCCCACCCGGAGTGCGCAACTCGAACTGAATGGCGAGGTCCGACACCGGGTCGCGGCTGGGTGGTGCCGTGGTTGCGTTGATGGCCGCCAGCGAGTGCTCCCATGCGCTGGGCGCGCTGCGACGGCTCTTGGCAGCGATCTCGAGCAGTACCGCGGCGACATGCTTGCAGTTGGTCCGCATCGGGCACGAGCAGCTTCCCGACGCACGGGCGAGGCCGGTGCGGCGGGTGATGACCAGGGAGTAGGGGCGGCTCGCGCCTCCTGCCACGCGGGCGATCACGGGCTGCGCGCCGTCGTTGACGTCTCCAATCGGCGACAGGGTGACAGCACCGCGGGCGGCGTAGATGCGGCCACGTTCGAGGGCCTGGTCGCCGACGATGCGACGGATGGTCGCTTCGTCAAGCACCCACCACGGCGTGCCATTACTGGCCTGCTGCGACCAACCGCCCTGAGTCATCCTTCCTACTCTAGAGGCGGGCGGCCTGAACGGAGGCGGAGTTCGGTGACAGCCCGGTTCCCAATCCAGGACGACGACGGGGTCTAGCCGAGTGCCGGTGCCTCCGCTTCCTGGATGTAGCGCTGCTTGATGCGGATGTCGTTGAGCGCAAAGGGTCCGGTGCCCTTGGCGTGGAATTCCACGGCCGGAGGCGCTTTGTCCCCTGCCATACGGCGGGCTTCGCGGAAGTCCTGGTTGACCGTCTCCAGCGTGTCCAGGAAGGTTGCTGCCGTCTCGGCGGACGGCGCAATGGCGCCATCGCGAAGCTCCAGAGCTACGGTGAGGTGCTTGGTTGCCTGCGCGTCCTCACTGGTGAGGAGTGCAAAAGAACTGACCGACGGTGCTAGGCCGGGCACAAGATACATGGCCTGCTCAACATGACCCGGCGCGATCTTGGAGCCGTACCAAGCGACTGTCGCGTCGGAGCGGCCGTAGACCATGAGAAGGGGCAGATCCGTGGCCGACGGCGGCAGCACCACGCCCGCCTCGGCGGCAATTCGCTTCAGTTCGGGGAAGCGGACGACTTCGCCGATGTCGTGGATGTTGTAGCGAACCTTGGGTGCGATGTTGCCCTCACGCAGGAGGGTGACGAGGATCTCGCCGTCGTTGTTGGTTTCGATGTAGAAATCCAGCGGGTTGTACTGGAAGACCATCGGCATGCCTGACTGATCCTCACGGGTGAGGGCTGCACGCAGCGCATCGTTGCCGGTGAGCTGCTGGCGCAGCGCGATGGTGAAGTCGTTCTCGACGCCGACGTTGATCTCCAGATCACTGGCGCCGTACGACGAGTAGATCGAGGCGAAGGATTCGCTGAGGTAGCCGCGCATGCCCTCGCTGATGCCCTCGCCGCCGCAAACGGCGTGGACTTCGTACTTGGACCAATCCACCTTTGCCTCGTCGACAAGTTGCTTGAGGAACGGCGGATAGCCGAGGAGGAGGATGCGGTAGCGATCGCCGAAGACGTTGAGAGCGGTCTCGATCTTGGCGACGTCGGGTCCGGTGTTCTTGAGAATCGACGAATTCGCCAGGCCCAGCGCCACGTTCACACCCGTGGCCCACGGTCCCAGCGCGAAGGCGTTGACGACAAGCATCGGCTTGTCCTTGGTGCTGCCATACACGTGGCGCATCATGGCGTTGAGGTCGCGGGCGGTCTCGGCACGCTCGCGCTTGCCGCGCGTCCACTGCGTTGGCGTGCCCGTCGAGCCTGAACTCTCATCGATGACGACACCCTTGGCCGGCAGCTTGCCGCCGCGACTGCGCGCATCCATGGAGTGGACGTTGATGTAGTTCTTCTTGTCCATCTCGGGCAGCTCGCCGAGCTGCGGCCGGAAACCCTTGAATGAAATGCGCCGAAGATGCGATTCCTTGACATGCATCTGGTACGCAGGAGTGTCCTTCATGGCGCGCGTGGCGATACGCCACGCCCGCCATTCCGACATGCGCCAGCGCAGCTTCTCGAGCAGCGGGTTGGGCGCGAATTGCAGCGGATAGATGGCGGGGATACGGCGAATCAGGCCGTACGGCAGGCGCAGCAACTGCAGCGCCGTGGAGATGATGACACCCTGCATCAGACGACCACCTTCTCTACCGGCAGGCGGTAACTGCGCGGCGGTTGCTTGCCGTAGCCGATGCGGCCTGCGAGCCAGAGCGTCTGCGACGGATCATCGGAGGTGCCGAGCCGACCCTGCAACTCGGCGTTGGTCTTGTGGTTGGTCACCACCGACCCGAACGGCTGCATCGAGACTCCGGCACGGGTCAACTCAAGCCAGGCGGAGAGCATGGCGCGGCCTGCGTTGACGTGGTCTGTGTGTGTCTCAAAGGGACCACGCAGATAGAAGGTGGAACGCACGCCCCCACCGGCGAAGGCGTAGATGGCATTGAAGATCTGCTTGATCACCGGTGCTGTGGCGATCTTGTGATGGTTGAAGAAGAACTTGCTGACGGCTCCGGGGATGCCGAGCGTCGACGGCGAGAAGCCATCGCCACGGGTCTTGGCATCCTTCTCGGAGAAGCGCATGAAGGTCCGCAGTTCTTCACGGGCGATGGGATCGCTGAGGTCATAGAAGACTGTCTTGCGATTGAGCCCCACCAGCCATTTCACAAATCCGCGCTCGTCGTTGCCGACGAGTTCCTGGCCAAAGCGAGCCGCTGCCTGAGCACACGTCTCGATGACCTCGCTGGGTACCTTGACCCTGTTGAAGCGGAGCCGCGATG
Organism: bacterium; assembly: GCA_041691115.1. Lineage (GTDB taxonomy): Bacteria > Chloroflexota > Dormibacteria > Aeolococcales > Aeolococcaceae > JBEPVH01. The sequence goes on from JBEPVH010000086.1 coordinate 6,168, forward strand.
TGGTGCGCGCTGCCAGCAGGTCCGTCTCATCAACGATCGGTGCTGCGCTGGGTGTCAGTTTCAGAGAGCCGACTGCCTGGTAGTCACCAGCAGGACGCGACGCATCGACGTCTCCATCCTTGAGGGTGAAATCCAGGGTGAAACCCTGCGCTGCCGCTGCGCGCGTCAGGACTTCGACAAAGCAGCCGATGCCGACGTACGTGAACCTGTTGCCGGGATCGGTGTTGGGTAGCCCGCCGATCGGATCGAAGAGCAGCGTTGCCGTGCCCGGATCATCGCCGTCGAGAGCGACGCGGCATACCTGGCCGTTGTGCGGTGATGGCGCGTAGCGGGCAATGTCCAGCAGTGCCATCCAAGTGTCGTGCGTGGCGCCCGGCGCGGCTTCGGCCGCGGGCGTCTCGGGAACGGACGTGTCCAAGCGTGGATCTTCGGTAATCAAACCCAACCCTCTCGCCCCTTCCCGGCGCAGGGGCAACCGTAGTCGGCCACGTCGGACACAGAGCGGACAATCAGGTACTGCGCATGTGGTTGTCCGCCCTATGTCCCCGCCACGTCAGTCAGAGGGTCGCGGCGCCTCGGCATCCCCGGCCAGCGGCAGCCTGAAGGCAAACGTCGAGCCATGGCCGACGATGCTCTTCTCAACACCCAGCGACCCGCCTTGAAGTTCAGCCAGCTGGCGGCTGATGTAGAGGCCGAGGCCGGTGCCACCCGCCGCGACAAGCTCGGGGTCATCCAGACGATGGAAGCGCTGGAAGATCTCGTCGTGCGCGTGGTCGGGAATGCCCACACCGTTGTCGGTGACCCGCACCACAGCTCCGTCGTCGTTGCTCACCGCGACACGCACTATGGCGGGTCCGCGCGCATACGACAGGGCGTTGTTGATGAGGTTGTCGAGCACGGTGCGCACGTGATCGGCGTTGACGACGACGGGGATCGGCGTATCGCCGGACTCGGCCTCGACTTCAGCCGTGATGAGTCCGGCTCGGCCGCGCGCCCTGGTGACCGCCTCGGCGACCAACTCACGGAGATCGGTGAGTTCTTGGCTGCCGGGATCCTCGGCGTCAGCGCGCGCCGCAGCGAGGAGAACGTCGACGATGCGGTTCAACTCAACCGTCTTGGCGGCGAGCTCGTCATCCGTCAGCTTCTCGAAGTCAGGC
>JBEPVH010000087.1:0-7251 GCA_041691115.1 bacterium
GGCAGCGGTGTCGGGGTGCTGGCCCCAGGAAGGTTGCAACCGGTTATCAGCATCGCCAGCACCGCTACGGCAATCCAGCGAACAGGTCGTCGCATCCTAGAGGTGGATGCCTCGCATCAGCTGTGTCAACGCATACGCCTCGATCGAAATCGGAGCGTCGTCACCTGACGATTCGCCGCTTTTCGCCTTGGCGGTGTCGGGCATCATGTGGAATGCCGCGGACATCAGCAGGTTGTGCAGTCCGGGCGCCACAGCGTGGGTCAACTCGCCGAACTTGCCGATGCGTGTCGACACCTCGTGAGGCCGCGAGATGATCGCCTGCACGATCATGTCGGCAGCTTCTTCAGACGAGATCGTCGGGAAGTTCTTGTAGATGCCCGTCGGCGCGATCATCGGCGTCCGCACCAGCGGCATGTGAATCGTCGTGATATCAACGCCGTCACCCTTGACCTCGGGCGCCATGCAGCGCGAGAACGCATCCAGCGCTGCCTTCGACGCGACGTAGGCGGCGAAGCGCGGTGGGAATGTCTGGCCACCGATCGACGTGATATTGATGACATGGCCGGAACCGCGCTCACGGAAGTGCGGCAGCAACGCCAGGATCAGCGCTACGGCGCCGAAATAGTTGATCTGCATGGTGCGCTCGAAGTCGTGGAACCTGTCCACAGAATCTGCGACCGATCGACGGATCGAGCGGCCCGCGTTGTTGACCAGCACATCGATACGGCCGTGCTTTTCGAGGACGCGTTTCACCATGGCGGCGCAGGCTTCGGGGTCCGAGAGATCCGTCGGCTCAATATGGACGGTGGCACCGGCGGCTTCAGCCTCGGTGCGCATCTCTTCCAACTTCTCGACGTTGCGAGCAACGCCGATGATGGTTGCACCTGACGTCGCCAGCGCACTCGCCAGGGCGCGGCCGATGCCGGACGAGGCACCGGTGATGAGAACCACCTTGCCGCTGACAGTGCGGCGCACGTTGGCGGGTGTCGGCAGCTCGGGATCGAGATGACGCTCCCAGTAATCCCACACACGCCACGCGTAGGTATGCAGCGGTGGCACTTCAATGCCCGAGCCGTGCAGCGCCTGGGTGGCGCGCGTGGCATCGAAGCGTGCCGGGTAGTCCATGTACTTGAGCGCAGTCTCGGGGATACCGAAGCCGTCGAGCACCTGCTCCTTCATGCGCTTGATCGCCGGCAGTTCGCCCGCCATGGCGAGCGTGTTGCCGGGGATCAGCTTGCCCATGCGCCTGTCGAAGCGCAAAGCGAATTCCGGTGCATGAGCGGCGCGGCAGAATGTGTTGAGAGTGTCGCCGAGCGACAGCGGCGCCGGGTCGACGATGTGGAAGGCACGTCCATCAAGACCGGGGCGATGCGCCAGATGGTCGATCGCCTTGGCGACGAAATCAACGGGAACGATGTTGAGCGGGCCGCCCTCGGGTCCGGCGAACGGCATCCACGACGGGAATGCGTCGCGCATGCGCTGAATCAGCTTGAAGGCGTAGTACGGACCGTCGATGCGCTCGGCCTCACCGGTCAGTGAGGAACCGATGACCATGCCCGGCCTGTACACGCGCCACGGCACGGTTGCCTCGTCGCGAACAGCCTTCTCGGCAAGAAACTTGGTCTTGAAATAGGGATGGTCCAGCTCCTGGCCTTCGTCGAACATCTCCTCGGTGAACTCACCCTTGAAGCGTCCGGCGACGGCGATCGAGCTGATGTGATGCAGGCAGGCAGCACCACACGCGTTGGCAAGAGCCACGAGATGCTGGGTGCCGTCAACGTTGGCACGCTCGGTCTCCGCAGCATCCGCCAAGAGGTCGTACACCGCGGCGAGGTGGAAGAACTGAGCACCCTTGAGGACCGTGCGATCGGCCTCGGCGATGCCACACATGTCCTTGGTGATGTCACCGGAAATCGGCTTGACCCTGTCACCGGCGGCGCCGAGGTCGCGGCGCAGGGCTGCGAGCCTCGCCGACGAACCGGGACGCACGAGCACGAGAATCTCGGCGTCATCGCGTGCCAGCAACAAGGGCAGCAGATGACGTCCGACGAATCCGGTGGCACCGGTGACGAAGTACTTCATGTCAGAGACCGCCGACGCCGTCATTGAGGCGCCACGTGGCAGGCGCCGTGTTCAGAGCCTCGGCAATGCGAGCGAACTTGGCGGGGACACCACGCACGGGTGCACCGACGGGGCGGAACCAGGGATGAACCTCCAACTCGGCCCAGAGCGACGGCGGTGCCGGCGGCACATTGCCGGCGGGCAACTCGCGCAGTTCCTCGACCCAGGCAACACCACAAACGGCGAGTGTGTGCACGTCGAGCGAACCTGAGCCGATGTTCTGGGCAAAGAGGCGACGGGCGCCACCGAGGTCACCGAGGAGTGCTGTCACCTCTGCCAGTTCGATGGCAGCCTGCTGCGCCGACTCGGAGGCGCGATCGGCGGCGATGACGGTGAGCACCTGGGCGGCGCGATTGAGGTCGCCGCTGCGGCGCGCGTCATGGGCGACGTCGAGAACAGCGGGACCGTAGGCGGGCAACTCGCCCTGCCGCCACTCCTCGGCGAATTCGACGCGACCGTGCGATGCCGACGCATGGAATGCAGCGAGGCGCTCGCCGTTGCTCACGGTGATGCGATCGCCCTCCAGCGCGATGGCGATCATCGCCTGCGGCCGGCTGTGCGGCAGCGACATGGCGGCGTCGAACTCTTCGACTGTCTTGGAGACGATCTTCCAGTCGGTAGCAGCGCCGCCGAGACGGCGGGCCGCCTCTGAACGCACCAGACCGGGGATCGAACGGGAGAACGCCTTACGCGGCACCTCCCACTGGTACTGCTCCACAGAACGGAAGAGTTCTTCGACCTCGCGGGGAAGCTTGTCGGGATACAACCACGCCACCTCGCGACGTTCGCCGTCAACCTCGACGCAGAGGCGCATGTCGCGGCCCCGCTGCGTGGCAGTTGCGGCGGTGACCAGTGACTGCGAATCGGAGACAGACGTCAGAACTGCCCAGGCGGCATCGCGCAACTCCACGAGGCGGCGGTGTTCAGCAGCGGGAATCTTGGCGCGGACGCCATGGGCAGGCGGACCCGACGAATCGTCGCGCCCGTTGATGCTGACGACCTGACCCGTGATCGATACCAGCGGAGTCCCGGGCACGGAAATGCCCGCGGAATGCAGTTCGATGATCAAAGCTTCCCCCCTCGTGCCGGCCCCGGTGGCGGCAGACGGGGGGATTATCCCGGATCGGACGGCTGGCACACCGCGTACCGCGGCGCGACAATCAGCCCCCTCAGCCGAGTTGGAGGTCATCCGTGCCCGAAGCAGTCATCGTCGCCGCCGGACGCAGTGCCATCGGCCGCGCCTTCAAGGGCTCCCTTGTCGGCATGCGCCCCGACGATCTCGCCGCCCAGGTGGTGACCAAGGTTCTCAAGCAGGTTCCGCAGGTGGATGCCGATGCCATCGATGACCTCATCTGCGGCTGTGGCCTGCCCGGCGGCGAACAGGGGTTCAACCTCGGCCGGATCATCTCAATCCTCAGCGGCCTCGGTATCCCGGGCACCACAGTCACGCGCTACTGCGCCTCCTCGCTGCAGACAACCCGGATGGCGGCGCATGCCATCAAGGCGGGTGAGGGCGACGTCTTCCTTTCGGTCGGTGTCGAGTGCGTCTCCCGGTATGGCAACGGCACGTCCGACGATCCGTCGGCACGCAATCCGCGCCTGGAACCTGACAGCCCCGACAAGTTCCCGGACATCTACATACAGATGGGGGAAACAGCGGAGAACGTGGCCCGCCGCGAGAAGGTCTCTCGCGAGGAGATGGACGCGTACGCGCTGCGCTCGCAGGAGCGCGCCGTCGCAGCACAGGACTCCGGCTTCTTCCATCGCGAGATCGTGCCCGTGACCCTGCCCTCCGGAGACGAGTACAGCGTCGATGACGGTCCTCGTCGCGGCACCTCGCTTGAGAAGCTCTCATCGCTGGCCCCCGTCTTTCGCGACGACGGGTCGGTCACCGCGGGCAACTCATGTCCTCTTAATGACGGCGCCGCCGCCGTCGTGGTCATGTCCGACGCTCTGGCGCACGAGCTCGGCGTCCAGCCGCTTGCCCGGATCGTCTCCACCGGCCTTTCATCGCTTGAGCCGGAGTACATGGGGCTCGGTCCTATCGAGGCGTCGGCCAGGGCAATGGAACGTGCCGGTCTCACCATCGCCGACATGGACCTCGTCGAATTGAACGAGGCGTTCGCCGCCCAGGTGATCCCGTCGGCGCGAGGCATCGGCATCGACCCCTTCTCCGACAAGTTCAACCGCCACGGCGGAGCCATCGCCCTGGGGCATCCCTTCGGCATGACGGGCGCGCGCATCCTTTGCACCCTGCTCAACGGCCTCCGCGAGACCGATGGCACGTACGGCCTAGAGACGATGTGCGTCGGTGGCGGTCAGGGAATGGCGATGGTGGTCGAGAGGCTCGTCTAAGCCTCGCCTACCGCCACCGGCCGTGCCGGATCGGTGATCCAGTCGCTCCAACTGCCGGGGTACAGCGTCACGTCGATGCCGGCGACGGCACCCGCGGCGACGGCGTGCGCCGCGGTCACGCCAGAGCCGCAGTAGGCGGCCACGACGAGGTGAGGGTTGGCCCCCGCCTGGGCGAAGCGCTTGAGCATCGTCTCGGGATCGAGGAACTTGCCCTGCTCGTCGACAACTCGGCCAACGGGGAGGTTTCGGGCTCCGGGGATGTGGCCGGCCACGGGATCGACGGGCTCCTTCTCGCCGCGGAACCGTTCCGGAGCGCGAACGTCGAGCAGGGCGCCACCACGCTCGGGGATCGACAGCGCTTTGGCGGCGTCGATGACCGGCATGTGGCCCGGCTCGGCGGTGAAATCGCCCGCCAGCGGATCGACAACCTCGGCGTCGACGCGATAGCCGCCCGCCGACCATGCGGCCAGGCCGCCGTCGAGGATGCGGACTGCCGCATGACCGAAGTAGCGCAGCAGCCACCAGGCACGAGCGGCCGCGGCCGACGAGTCGGCGGCGTCGTAGACCACGACAAGGCGGCTGGCATCAACGCCGGCGGCGCGCATCGCCGCAGTGAAGTCGTCGGCCGAGGGAAGCGGATGGCGACCGCCCTCACCCGGAGGTGCCGCCAGCGCGGTACTGAGATCAACGAAAACAGCCGACGGCACGTGAGCCTCGTTGTAGGCGGCAACACCGGGCGGGCCGAGGAGCGACCAGCGCACGTCGAGAACGGCGGGCGGCGTCTCGCCCCCCAGTTCCGAAGCAAGCTGCGACGCCGTGATGAGGACCTCGTCGGCCACCTCGCTCCTCCGAAACTCAGGGTTTGTCGCGCCCGGGAATTGTGACGCCTGCAGCGTGTCGCCGCCACACCGAAACTAAACCCCGGATGCGCCGTTTGATCTCCTGTGGACAGTGGCAGCGCCCGATCAGGGAGGGACATCGTGCTACGGTTGGTCTCGATGACCGTTTCCTCGGTCCGTGCACGTCGCCGAATCGCCGCTTTGGCCGCCGTCTTGGCAGTCGCTGCGTGTGGTTCAACACCCTCGGGCTTGACCCAGGGCGGCGGGCCGGAATCCACGCCCACATTCCACGCGCCCGACGTGGCGATCACCCCTGCCGATCAAAGCAAGGGTGTTGCTCCTTCGTCGCTGGTGACCGTGGCCGCCCACAACGGCGAGATCTCCGGGGTCACCGTGGTTCAGGCCACGACAGGTGCTCCGGTCGCCGGAACAGTGCTCTCCGACAAGCGGACCTGGATGGCAACCGAGACGCTCACCCCTGATGCGTCCTACACGGTCAAGGCAGCCGTTATCGGAGTAGGTGGTGCCGCCACCACTGCGGTGAGCACATTCACCACCACCGGCGGCAAGCACCTCATCACCCAGGTCCTGCCCGCCAACGGCTCCACCGTGGGCGTCGGCGAGCCGATCACCCTGAAGTTCAACAAGGGCATCCCCGCCGCTCAGCAGAAGGCGTTGCTTAGCCGCATCGTGGTCGCGAGCACGCCATCCGTCACCGGTGGCTGGCACTGGTTCTCCAACAGCGAGGTCCACTTCCGTCCTGCCGAGTACTGGCCGACGGGTACCAACGTCGCCATTACCGCCAAGCTCAAGGGCGTCGATGCTGGCGGAGGCTACTGGGGCTATGGCGACTGGAACTGGTCATTCAAGATCGGTGAGAAGCACGTCACCGACATCGATGACAAAACCTCGACGATGAAGGTCTTCGTCAATGACGCGCAGGTGCGCACCGTACCGGTGTCGCTCGGCAAGGCAGGCTTCCCCACGCTCTCGGGCACCCTTGTTGTGCAGTGGAAGGCCTACTCGGTGATGATGGATTCCTGCGCGTCGGGCATCGAATGCCGCACGTGGGCTGCCAACTACTACAAGGACTACGTCTACTACGACACCGCAATCTCGACCAATGGATTCTTCATTCATGCGGCGCCGTGGTCGGTGTATGCGCAGGGCAGGTATGACGTCTCCCACGGATGCGTCAACGTCTCCCCTGCTAACGCCCAGTGGTATTACAACTTCGCTCAACCCGGCGACGTCGTGATCATCAGGAACACGGGTCGCGTGGCCGACGCCGGTGACGGCGAGGGCGATTGGCAGATCGGCTGGGCCAAGTGGCAGAACTCAGGTGGCACCATCCAGACCCCCAGCGCACACGGTGGTGGCGGCGTCTAACCTGCCTGGGTCCTGGCAAGCCGGCTGAGACGGCGTTCCCAATCATCGGCCCAGCCATGCCGTGGCGCTCCGCGAATTCTGTCAAGCGTGCTGCGCGGCAGCGGACGTAGCCGGGCCATGACCTCTTCGCAGACGCGCAACGCAGCCCCTCGGTCGCCGCGCCGTTGCAGTGCGATCGCCAGTGACCGCGCTGCCCGAAGATCCCAGGGATCGCCACGCCACAAATGCTCGAGCAGTTGTGTTGCCTCGGCACGTGACACAGGATCGCCACGCCGCGCCAGGCGCGTCGCCAGCCGCCGCGCCGCATGCCGCGACCACGGCAGCCGTGCCGTCGCAGCCGTCTTGCGCAACATGCCATCGATGTCGCCATCGGCGAGGCCGGGATGCCGTTCGAAGTGCAGTGCGAGACGATATGCGTCAGCGGGATGGGGCGGCGCCACCCCACGGCCGCGCACATGTGCGGCGCAGCGAAGTGCGACGAGCAGCGTCGACACCACGTCGGTGTGGTTGTGCTCGATGATGCCGTTGATCATCGACGGACCCGCTC
>JBEPVH010000088.1:0-7242 GCA_041691115.1 bacterium
CCGCCGCCTTGTTCTGGGCGATCAACTGGGCCTCGGTCATCAGGAGTGGCAGCTTGTACGTCGACGCCGCTTCCCAGGCGTCGTCGCCGTTGACCGACCACATCTGCGGCGCGCGGCCGCCCACCTCGGCCAGCGAAATGCTCACGTGCCCTGTCTTCTCCACAAAGGCGGCGAGGTCGGTTGTCAGGGCCGCGAAGCGCGGCGGCGCGGCCGCGGCGGTCGCCGCGATGACCGCAGGCCACGGCGTGGGCACCGGCGTGGGGCGGGGCGTGGGCGTCGGCGTCGGCACCGACGTCGGCAGCGTGGAGGGCAGATATGTGGTCAGCGGTCTCAGGGGGTGGGCCGCTGCGATGCGCTGGCGGGCGGCCCCGGCGCCGTTGACGCCGTCCGACAGGGACAGGAGGGAGCCACCCACAGCTCCCAGAACCACGATGGCCACCGCTGTCAGACGGTGGCGCCGGCGGCGGCGCATGCGCCGAAGGATGGCACGGATTTGGGGCCTGCGACCCCCCGAAAAGGGAATGTCTCTGTGACCTGGGTGTGACGGTCCCGGCGAATACGCAGGGGGACAATGGCGGCCATAGGGGGACAAAAAATCGAGTGAATCGCCCGGACAACGTTGAAGACCTCTACGCCCTGGCACCCGAGGCAATCGCGGGGATCGTGGGTGGGACCAACTACGTGCGCCACGTCATGGACGGTGGCCAGGCACTGATGTCGGTCTGTCCCCATGTGCAGGGCTTCTTCTCGCCGACCACGCGCGTTGTCGTCATTCATCCCGCGGTGAGCGCCCGATTCGCTGAATTCTTTCGGACCGCCATGCGCCGCCAGCGCTCCGTGTCGCCCAACGAGGCTGCCGAACGCTGGCAACTGGGTCTAGTGAAGTCCGACCTCGTCGTCCTCACCGCCGCCATCCTCCGCGGCGTCGGTCCCGCCGACGAGCGCGTCATGCGCCATGAGTGGGCGTCGGTGTGGCAGTCCCCGGGAGCCCACGCCATGGCCAACGGCGCACCGGAGGCGGTGGCTATGCGCATCGTCGACCGAGTGGCCGACTATCTCGGCCTTTCCGATCGTGACCCGCGGTTGCTCGAGGTGGCACCTCTGCAACGTCACTACGTGGCCCAGGCCGATGCCGTTGACGACGTCACCCGCGATGTGGCCCAAGGCTTGGGCACGTCACCCGCCGTCGAACTGCTGGCGCTGCCGCGTCTGGGCAGCGGCGAACTCGCCATGTGGGGCCTTGGCCGCCGCTATTCGGGTGCCCAGGAGTTCGACGCCGCCGATCTGCTCGACAAGCCGGGAGGCTGGGTGGAATTCCACCACGCCATCTCAACGGGGATGGCGGGCATCACCCGTGACTGGGCGGATGGTCACGAAGGCACCGTCGGATTCGAGCAAGACGAGCACGCAGGTGAGGACTGGTCGCACACCATTTCTCGCGAGGTCCGCAACGCAGCCAAGCGCCTCAAGGCGGGGCCCGGGAAGAGTGTCGATCTGGCGCGTTTCGGCACCTCCATTGCGCAGGCCGCGGCGGAGGCCGAGGCCGAACTCAACGTCTCCATGGACGCGCTGCAGGATGTGTGGGCCATGCTCGAGGGTGGCGTCGAGGCCTAAGGCGCACCCGCGCGGGCCGGGGCTGTGGCAAGGTCGTCCCATGTATGGAAGGGCGGCTCGATGAGTGAGGTCGCCACGACCGCGCGCCGTCTTGCCGGAGCGCTGCTGCCACGAGAACGGGCCGACAGGCCGCCGCCTCTGGCCGAGATCGAGGTGGCGCTGGCGCAGTTGCGTGAACTGAGGGCTCTCGACGTCCACGACGAGGTGGCGCTGCACGAGGCGGGCGAGACGTTGCTACGGCTTCGTGAGGCAGCCGCCGAATGGGAGCAGGCCGGGTAGACAACCGTCGGCGCTTACCATCCCTGCGATGAGCGAGCCACGACGCACGGAGACGGTCGACAGATATCTGGAGACCATCTACTACATTCTTCATGAGGGTGAGGTGGCGCGCCCAGGACGCCTGGCGGAGTGGCTCGGCGTGCGCGCCCCCACCGTCACGGTGTCGCTGCAACGCCTCGAGCGCGACGGCTGGGTGCGCATCGCCGCCGACCGTTCTGTCGAACTGACGGATACCGGCGCGTCGGCCGCCTCGGACATCGTCAGGCGGCATCGCATCGTCGAGCGCTGGATGACCGATGTCCTCGGCCTCGACTGGGCCACTGCCGACAAGGAGGCAGCGGACCTTGCCCATGGCATGTCACCGCTCGTCCTCGAACGGCTCGATGCCCTGCTGGGCGAGCCCTCCACATGCCCGCACGGCAACGTGATTCCGGGGCGGCGCCCGCCCAAGGGGCGGCCTCTGCGCAGTCTTGCCGGCATTGCCGCCGGTGCCACCGCCCCGATTGCACGTATCTCCGAGGTCGCCGAGCACGATGCGCCGCTGCTGCTCGGCATGCTCGACAGGCACGGCCTGCATCCGGGAACCGACATCACCGTTGTGAAGACGGGCGACGGCCACATCACCATCAGCACGGGCAGCACAGAGGTTGAGCTCACCGAAGCGGTGGCGCACGCCATCTGGGTCCAGGAACCGCTATGAGCGAGGTGCCCGGCTACGTCGCCATCAACCGCGATGCCTGGACAGTCCACAACGCGCAGTACACCGACGCCCAGGCCGACGCCGCGTGGGCCCAGGAAGAGATCACCTGGGGTGTGTGGAATACGCCCGAATCCGATGTCAACGTCCTGCCCGGCGTCGTTGGCCGCGATGTCATCGAATTGGGATGTGGCACGGCCTACGTCGGCGCCTGGCTGAAGCGCCGCGGTGCCCGCCGTGTCGTCGGTGTCGACATCACGCCGGCGCAGCTGACCACCGCGCGCCGCGTCAACGAGGCGACCGGCCTCGGCCTTGAGTTCATCGAGGCCAATGCCGAGGAGGTGCCGTTGCCGGACGCCGGATTCGACCTGGCGATTTCCGAGTACGGCGCCTCGATCTGGTGCGACCCGGCGAAATGGATTCCCGAGGCGGCGCGATTGCTGCGGCCGGGCGGTGATCTCGTCTTCCTGCGCAACTCCACGCTCTCGGTGCTCTGCATCCCCGACACCGGCCCAGTGGGCACAACCCTGCTGCGGCAGCAGCGGGGGATGAACCGCCTGGAGTGGGACGACGACGATCCCGGGGTCGAATTCCATCCGCCCACCGGCGATCTCTTCCGGCTCCTGCGGCGCAGCGGATTCGAGGTCGTGGACATCGTCGAGCTCTACGCTGCCGAGGACGCCGAGGACCACCCCCGGTACTCCTACGTGGCAGCTTCGTGGGCCAAGAAATGGCCTGCCGAGGAGATCTGGCGGGCGCGCCGCCTCTAAGTGCCCCTCGGCGTTGCAGATTTGGCACTCGGTTAGGTAGAGTGTTAGCACTCTCGTTGTCCAAGTGCTAAGCCCGCTACGGCGGGCCATTGAATTCGGAGGTCGTCCCGTGGCCCTGAGCCTTCGCCCCCTCGCAGACCGCGTCGTCATCAAGCCCCTCGATCGTGAGGAGATGACCAAGAGCGGCATCGTTCTTCCCGACACCGTCCAGGAGAAGCCCCAAGAGGGCGTTATCGAGGCCGTCGGCAACGGTAAGTTCAATGAGCAGACCGGAAGCCGCATCGAGCTCGACGTCAAGATCGGCGACCGCGTGATGTACGCGAAGTACGCCGGTTCCGAGGTCAAGATCGACGGTACCGATTACCTGATCCTTGCCGAGAAGGACATCCTCGCCGTCGTCACTGCGGCGAAGAACTAGTACTCGAATTTGCAGAGCGCGTCGCGGTCAATGGGACTGCGTCGCGCTCTCTTTTCGTTCCGAGACATATCAGGAGGCTGACCTGCGATGGCCGCCAAGGAACTCCGTTTCAATGAGGCAGCGCGAGCTGCGCTTGCCCGCGGCGTTGATGCCGTAGCCGACGTCGTGTCGGTAACACTCGGCCCCCGCGGCCGCAACGTCATCCTCGATAAGAAATTCGGTGCACCGCTGATCATCAATGACGGCGTCACCATTGCCCGCGATCTCGATTTCAAGGATCACTTCGAGAACATGGGCGCCCAGCTGGTCAAGGAAGTCGCCGTCAAGACCAACGACGTCGCCGGTGACGGCACCACGACGGCAACGGTTCTGGCTCGCGCCATGATCAACGAAGGCCTGCGCAATCTCGCCGCCGGTGCCGCTCCAATGGATCTGCGTCGCGGCATGCTCGAGGCGACACGCGTTGCCACCGAGGCAGTGCGCGCCATGTCCCAGCCTGTGGACGGCAACGACGACATTCGTCGTGTCGCCACCATCTCGTCCGGCGACGAGACAACCGGTGGCATGGTTGCCGGCGCCTTCGAGAAGGTCGGTCGTGACGGTGTTGTCTCCATCGAGGAGAACTCCGGCATGGTCACCGAGGTCGAGGTTGTCGACGGCATGCAGTTCGACCGCGGCTATGTCTCGCCCTACCTGGTCACCGACCAGAAGGCGATGGAAGCCGTCCTCGAGAACGCTCTCGTCCTCATCACCGAGGCCAAGATCTCCGCTATCGCAGACCTGCTGCCCGCGCTTGAGCTCTGCGTGCAGACAAGCCGCCCGCTCTTCATCATCGCCGAGGATGTGCAGGCCGAAGCGCTCGCGACCCTCGTCGTCAACCGCGTCCGTGGCACCTTCACCGCCGTCGCCGTCAAGGCGCCCGGTTTTGGTGAGCGCCGCGAAGCGATGCTGCAGGACCTCGCGGTTCTGACAGGCGCCACTGTCGTCACCGAGAAGATGGGCCTGCGCCTTGATTCGGTGAAGACGGACCACCTGGGTTCCGCCGACCGCGTCGTCGTCACCAAGGACACCACCACCGTCGTTCGCGGCGGCGGTGACGCCAAGGCACTCGAGGCTCGTTGCACCGAGCTTCGCGGCCAGCTCGAGGAGACCACGTCGGAGTGGGATCGCGAGAAGCTCCAGGAGCGCCTCGCCCGCCTCGCGGGTGGCGTCGCCATCATCAAGGTCGGTGCTCACACCGAAGTCGAGATGAAGGAGCACAAGGCCCGCGTTGAGGACGCCCTCCACGCGACCCGCGCCGCCATCGAAGAAGGCACCGTGCCCGGCGGTGGCATCGCTCTGCTGCGTGCCCAGACCGCCATCGACGGGCTCACGCTCGAAGGTGACGCGGCGACGGGTGCACTCATCGTGCGCCGCGCGCTCGAAGAGCCACTGCGTGTGATCGCCCGCAACGCCGGCCAAGACGGCGCCGTCGTCGTAGACCACGTACGCGGTCTAAACGGGTCAAACGGATACGATGCCAACACCGGCGAGTACACCGATCTCGTCGCAGCGGGGGTGATTGATCCGACCAAGGTCGTGATCAGTGCGCTGACCAATGCGGCGTCGATCGCCACGATCATGCTCACCACCGAGGCCCTCATCGCTGACGCCCCCGAGCATGAGGACGACGATCACGGCGGCCACGGCCATTCGCACGGCGGCGGAATGGGTGGCATGGGCATGGGTGGCATGGACGACATGGACTTCTAGTCCGAAATAAAGAAGCCTTCCCTTCTAGGCGTCGGTCCGGACCGTGTCCGGGCCGGCGCTATTTCTTTTGTCCCCGCCTTTGTCCGCCACAGGTCCGCGAGCCGTCGGTACGGTGAAATTGAGTGGTCCGTGGCGATCGCCAGGATGGGATGAGACATGTATTTCGTAGTCATGGGAAGCGATGCCGGCCCGGCCGGTGTCACTGAATTCTTCGCCGATCGAAGAGTAGCAGCGGCTAGAGCCGTCGATCTGGTGCACTCCGAGGAATGCCCCGTACCCGGAATGGTCGTCGTCGGTGAGGGAGACGCGGCGACCGAAGCCGATCTCGAGGCCCTGCCTGAGGGAGGCCTGACGGTGCATGGCGCACTTGTTCGTCAGGACACCACCACGATCGTGGCGGGCAACTGCCCCGGATGGATGTGGGCTCCGATGATCTCGTACAAGGGTGGTTTCCCTGGCCACACGTCGCCCAAGGCGGCTCCAGCGGCCGACATCGACCTCTGACACAGAGCTAAGGTCGGCGGGTGTCCCGCGACCTTCGCATTGCCGCCTGTCAGTACGCACCGCGCGTCGGCGACACCGAGGGCAACCGCGCGCTGGCGACCGAGTGGGCTGCACGCGCGGCAGGGGAGGGGGCCCAGCTCATCGTCCTGCCCGAACTGGCGTCGAGCGGCTACGCGTTTTCGTCAGAGGACGAGGCAAGCGCAACGGCAGCCCCGGTAGCGGACAGTGACTTTCTCGGTGAGCTGAGCAGCATTGCTGAACGCACCTCATGCCACATCGTCACTGGCTTCAACGAGCGTGACGGCGACTGCCGCCACAACGCGTCAGTGCTGGTGGGTGGCCAGGGTGTCATCGCGACCTACCGCAAGTTGCACCTCTTCAACGATGAGCAGTCCTGGTTTAAGGGTGGTGAGAACCTCCCCGTCGTCGACCTGCCGTGGGGCAGGCTCGGAATGCTCATCTGCTTCGACCTCTGGTTCCCCGAGGTGGCACGTACGCTGGCTGTCGGCGGTGCCGTTGTCATCGCCGTTCCCACCAATTGGGTGAGCAACTTCAAGAACACCGTGTATGACGAGCGAGGCTGGTGTCAGGGCGACTACGTGGCAGCCGTCACTGCTGCGCAGAACGGTGTTGTCATGGTTTGCGCCGACCGGACCGGCGAGGAAAGGGCCTGCCGCTTCCTCGGCGCCTCGGTCATTGTCGGTGCCGACGGTTGGCCGGTCGCGGGTCCTGCGTCGGCGACCGAGGATGAGTTGCTTCTCGCCACCATTGATCTCGATTCGGTGGCAAAGGCCAGGCGTCGCACACCACGCAACCACCTCCTCGATGACCGGCGCCCGGAAACCTACAATGTGACTGTCGTCAGCCCCGTGCGGGCATAGCTGCGCCTCGTAATCGAAGGCCATCCTGGACACCATCATCGGCTCCTCGCCGCTCCTCGACACTCTCAACGACGCGCAGCGCCAGGCTGTTGACGCGCCCGATGGGCCCTTGCTCATCTTTGCCGGTGCCGGCAGCGGTAAGACGCGTGTTCTGACACATCGCATCGCGCACGTCATCGCGACGCGCAACGTGCGGCCCCAGGAAATCCTCGCCGTCACGTTCACCAACAAGGCTGCCAAGGAGATGCGCGGCCGTGTGGACCAGTTGCTTGCTGCCGACAACAAGAGCACGACGGGCATGTGGATCGGAACATTCCACTCCATCGG
>JBEPVH010000089.1:0-7235 GCA_041691115.1 bacterium
CATCAACCGTTTGCAGCGGGCCACCCTCCAGGCCATGCAGAACGACGATAAGGCCGGCAGCGATCGTGACTAGGAAGCTCAAGGTCTGCGTTGCCGGGGCACAGGTGCCGTTCATGCGCGGTGGTGCGGAGCAGGCAGTTGAGAATCTAACGGTGGCTCTGCGCGATGCCGGACATCAGGCCGACCTGGTGCGCCTGCCTGTCGCCTGGGACGCCGGACGCATTCTGGAATCGGCGGCCGCATGGCGCTTCGTCGCAGTGGATGCGGATGTCGTGATCGCAACCAACTTCCCCTCGTACTTCATCCGCCATCCGCACAAGGTCGTGTGGCTCTTCCATCAGCACCGCCCGCTGTACGACGC
This sequence comes from bacterium, assembly GCA_041691115.1. Lineage (GTDB taxonomy): Bacteria > Chloroflexota > Dormibacteria > Aeolococcales > Aeolococcaceae > JBEPVH01. The sequence continues at coordinate 362 of JBEPVH010000089.1, forward strand.
ATACGACATGCCCTGGTCGGACTTCACCAACGACGATGCCTCGCTGGAATTGCAGAGGCTGTTGTCGGACTGGGATACCCGGGCTCTCGAAGAGGCGACGGCCCGCTTCACTCTGTCCGATCTGGTGACCGACCGGCTGCGCACATTCAATGGCCTGTCGTCGACGACGCTGTATCACCCCGCTCCCCTGCAATCGGAGCTCCATTCCGGGCGTTACGACGACTACTTCCTCTGTGTCTCCCGCCTTGAGCGGAACAAGCGTGTTGATCTGGCGCTGCGCGGATTCGCCGCCGCACCGGGCAACTCCCGCTTCGTGGTTGCCGGCGAGGGCGGGGAGCGCGGCAATCTGGAGAAACTTGCCCAGGAGCTGGGTGTGGCATCGCGCGTCGAATTGCGCGGTTTCGTCGATGACGACGTTCTCATCGATCTCTTCGCCAACTGCCGAGCCGTGATCTACACGCCGATCCAGGAGGACTACGGTTACGTGACGCTGCAGGCCTTCGCCGCTGCCAAGCCGGTGATCACCGTTGCCGACTCGGGCGGAGTCCTTGAATGGGTGACCGATGGTGTCACCGGTCGCGTTGTGGCGACCGATCCCGCGGCTCTCGGTGAGGCGGTGGCCCAGCTCGCAGCCGATGCCGAGCTGGCGCAGCGCATGGGGGAGGCCGGAGCCGCCCGCGCCAATCAATTGACGTGGCAGCCGGTGGTCGAGACCCTTCTGGCATCCGTATGACAGCCGTTGTCGGTCTTGTCGTCGGCGCATCGCCGTCCGCCGCGTTCACTGATTTCCTCGTCCAGCTCTCGGCCTACGCTGATGTGAGTGCTGATGCGGCCTCAACCTCCGCCGATGCCTTGATGCTTTTTGATCCGACGCCGCAACAGACGGCGAAGGCAGGAGGCCTTGCGGTTCCACGCGCTGTGTGGAGCGAGAGTGGCGTCGTCGGCGCCGACGTCCAGGCGCTGGGAATGCTCGTGAGTCCCGGGACCGGAGGAGTGACATTTCCCGTCCCCGGGGTCCGCGCCTGCGCAGTACTGGCGATACCGCCGTTCATGCGCCGCCGCTGGAGGCTGCGCGGCAACCTCGATCCCGGCTTGGTCTGTCGCCAGCCCGCCGGCGGTCGTCGTGGCGGGTTGTCCGACGAGACGGCGATGGCAGCAGTACTTGTCGCCGACATGGACTCGATTGCAATTGCACTGGCTTCGGGGGCACCCGTCGTCACGACGTCGGCAACTGCACTGAAGGTGGGTGCGCGTCACGGTCATGAGCTACTCGTCGCCGACGACGAGGCGGGCGTCGAGGCCGCCATCGCCGCCATCCTTGCTGACGACGGTGTTGCGGCCGCTCTGGGACGGCGTGGCCGGCGCCTCGCCGAGCAGCGCCTCGACCAGGGACATGCTGTCGCCGCCGTGGCTCATGCCCTCGGTCTGGCGACTCCCGTTGCCGACGCCGAATCGCTGGCGCTGGGGCGCCGTTTGGGCGACCTCTGGACGCCGCCAACGGCGGCCGTTGTCACCCGCATGGCACGATCGCTGCCATGACTGATGAGCCCATGGGCACACTCGCGGCCACAGGGGCAAGCGTTTCAGCCTCGGCTGCGGCTGCCCGCGCCGACCGGCAGCCTGAGCCTGAGCCTGCTCCTTCATCCGGCTTGGCGGGCCGCGCCATACGCCGCGTGGCCAGGCCGTTCGTCAGCGTCATCGCACGCAAGGTGGCGTACGAGATGCATACCGAAGTCGACGCCCGCGTCAGCAGCCAGTTGCGCAATGCGGAAGAGCTGCGCCGCGTGGCGGTGCAGTTCGAGCTTCAGAAGGCCGAGATCGCATCCCTGAGTGCGCGCATCGCTGAACTCAGTGAGCAGATCGCGGCTATGGAGCACAACGGCTCAGACAACACCCGCAAGTAGTCAGGCGGTGGCTTCGGCGGAGGGAAGTGCCGCTGCGGGCTTCCCCGCCGAGATCGTCCAGGCGCCGCCGAGTTCGAAGACTCCGATGCGGCCGGATTCGTCGACGACGCGGAATTCCACGAGCTGATCGAGCTTGTCGTAGTGGTGTGCATCCGCACCTGACGACAGACCGATGGAGAGGCGATACGAGCCACCGAGCAACGTCAGCTCGGGAATAACGTACTCAAGGTGCATCGCCTGCCCTGCCGGGGGACACTTCACGGGAACCTTGCAGATGAAGGTGTTGGTGCCCGCCAGCGTGTAGCCGTCGGCGCGGTGTAGGGAGATGCCACAGATCAGGTCATTGACCTGGCTCGCGACATCGACGTTGACAGCAACCGTCATCGGATGGCCGGACGTGAAGGTGTGATGCTCTTCGCCGCTGTCGTTCACGAGCGTGACGTCGCGGACGCGGACTTCTCCGCTGCCCCAGCGGGACTCGGGATTGGCAGGGTCGAGAGCGATCCGCCCGCCGTGCTTGATCGCCAGGGCAGCGGCGTCGGACGCCTCGCCGACCATCCGCCGGTAGTGGGCTGTGACTTCGCCGGGCGCGCCGTCGTTAATGATGTGGCCGTGGTCGAGGAGGATGGCGCGGTCGCAGTACTGCTCGACGGCACCGAGGTCGTGGGTGACGAGGACCACCGTCTTTCCGGCGCGCTTGTGCTGGGCGAAGATGTCGAAGCATTTGGCCTGGAACTGTGCATCACCGACGGCCAGCACCTCATCCATGAGCAGGATGTCGGCATTCGCCTGGATCGCGACGGAGAAGGCGAGGCGAACCTCCTGGCCCGACGAGAATGTCTTGACCTTCTGGTCGACCTTTTCCTCGAGACCGGCGAATCCGATGATGTCGTCGAAGCGGCGCGTCAGTTCGCCCCGGGTAAGACCCAGGACGGCGCCGTTGACGAAGACGTTTTCGCGGGCTGTCAGTTCGGGGTTGAATCCGACGCCCAGCTCAAGGAACGGCGACACTGGGCCATTGATGGTCACCGACCCGCTTGTCGGCTTGTAGATTCCGGCGAGGATCTTGAGCAGCGTGCTCTTGCCGCAACCGTTGTGGCCGACGATGCCTGTGAATTCTCCCGCGGGGATGTCGAAATTGATGTCCTGCAGGGCGAAGAAGTCCTGGTATTTGGACGTCGACCGCGGATGCACCATGCGGTACTTCAGGGTGTTGCTGCGGTCAAGCGGCACCCGGAAGCGCTTGCTGACCGACGCCACCGAAATCGCCGGGGTCACAGGTACTCCGCGAACCGCGGCTCGAGGCGGCGGAAAACGAACATGCCGAGCGCCAGTGAGATGCCGACCAGTGCGAACGGCACGATGATCAACCACTGATCCTCAAGCAATGACGCCGTCCACGGCACCGTGGTGGTGACAAGCGCATGGCGCAGGTCCTCGATGATCTGGGCCATGGGGTTGAGACCGATGATCTTCACGTACTTGGCAACCGTGGGCCCTGAGAGGGTGAAGAAGATCGCTGATCCCCAGAACAGCATCTGCACCGAGATTTCCCAGATGTGGCCGAGATCCCTGTAGAAGACGAAGAGGGCCGAGAGGAAGAGGGAGAGGCCGATAACCAGAACGTAGAGCTCAACGAGCAGCGGTATTGCCAACAGGGAGTGCCACCCGAGCTGCATTTGCTGGAAGGCGATGCCCACGACCATTACCAGGACCACGTTGATGAGAAAGCTCATCGACGAGGCCACCGTCGCGGCGATAACCAGGATGGGCCGGGGGAAGGAGGCCTTCTTGATGAGGGAACCGTTTGACGCGACGACTGAGACGGCAGCCCCTGTGGTTTCGGCGAAAAAGGTCCAGACCACGATGCCGAGGAGCAACTGCATCGGGAAGTTTTCGCCCGTGCCCGTGTGCATCAACCTCTCGAAGATCACGTAGAGCACGCCGAACAGCATCATCGGCTTGACAAGGGACCACACATAGCCCAGGGCCGAGCCGGCGTACTTGAGCTTGAACTGCGTGAGCGCAAGCTCTCGAGTCAGGTTGACGTTCCGAGCCAGCGCAGCGCTCATATGGCGTCCCGTCGCCGGGCGTGGCCGGGCGAGTTCCGAAGAGACCGTCGTCACTCTGTCATTGTCACGAAACGGAGGCGTGCTGGGGTCTGGTGTCATATCCGGTGCATGGTTGTGGCGTGCGCCGGACCCTTCTTCCTGTTGCCGTGACCATCGCGATCCTGGGGGCCTTGTCGCCCTCTCACGGGGCCAAAGCGGCTGTCGGGCCTCTGACGGCGAGCGTGGCCTGGTCCGCGACCCTCGTTGGCCATGCCCCGACCTGGACCGCCCCCTGGCAATACGCGGGCGTCGCAGTCGGAGATCTCGAGGGGACAGGGGCTGAAGATGTGGTCGGGGCCTTCACCAACGGGGTCGTGGATGCCTGGGACCCGGCGGGCAATCAGCTCCCCGGCTGGCCCAAGACGGTGGGATCGATCTACTCGGCGCCGACGCTGGCTGATCTGCGAGGCGATGGCCGCCTCGAGGTGATCGTCGGCAGCAACGACGGCAATGTTCATGTCTGGGGAGGCGACGGTTCTTACCTCCCCGGCTGGCCGCAGCACTTTTGCGCCCCTAACCGCACTCTCTGTGGTTCGTTCGCCACGCCTGCCGTCGGCGACGTCTTCAACAACGGGCAGAAGGAACTGTTCATCACGTCGTGGGACCACTACATCTACGGTATCAACGCCAACGGCGCGCCGATGTCCGGCTTCCCGCTCTACCTCTGGGACACAGTGTTCGACACCCCAACCCTGGTCGACATTGACGGCAACGGGCAGCTCGACATCGTTGTCGGCTCGGACAGCAGCGGCGCCGCCTATAACGAGCCATATCCCGCAGGTGGCGTCTACTGGGCATTCCGAAATACAGGCTGCAGCACACCGGGCAGCACCCCGACGTGTGGATTGCCGGGCTGGCCCAAGGCGTTCGACCAGGTCCCGTGGGGATCGGCCGCGGTCGGCGTCCTCGGTGGCCAAACAGCCATCGTCGCGGGGACAGGGACCAACTTTCCGCCGCCCAAAGGTCGCTATATAAATGCTTGGCGCACCAATGGGTCGAACGTCACGAACTGGCCGAAGACCACGGGTGGTGCCACGTTCGGGTCCCCGGCGATCGGAACGCTGAGTGGCGCCTCGCTGCAGGTAGTCGCCTCGGGCGGTGATGGGCTTCTCGACGCCTGGAATGCCGACGGCAGCAACGTGACCGGCTGGCCTGTCAACCCCGCCACAACCGAACCTGGCTGCGGCTTTTCCACAGCTGCCCAGTCGACACCAGTAGTCGGGCCCGTCGGCGCCACGACAGGCGTCTGGGTCACATGCGGCGGCAAGATCATTGGCTTCGACGGCGCGGGAGTCGAGGTCGTCCAGGCGGCATTGCCCTCGGGTGGCGTTTCCTCAGCACCGCCTGTTATCGCCGATCTCGGCAACGGCCACCTCACCGCCATCATCTCGTCCAAGTGGGGCGGTGACGGCAGCAACACCAAGTACAGCATCACCGCCTACGACATCCCCAACACAACGACCACGACCATCGCACCAACCGACTGGCCCACCTTCCACGGCAACAACCAGCGTGCCGGGCAGGTGGCACCGATGGCGCGCGTCACGGCGGCCACGCAGGTCGGGGGCACGACTCAGGTCACCGTCACGTGGGCATCGATCTCGGCGATTCCATCGGCGGGCTATAACGTGTGGTCCAAGGACGTGACTACCGGAGCTCCATGGCAATTCTGGCTGCAAACCGTGGGAACCTCTACAAGCTTCTTCGGCGTGGCCGGCCACACGTATAACTTCTTCGTACAGGCGTACAGCCGCGCCGCGCTGGATCAGGGGCTTGTGTCGACGCAGCCACCTGCATCTGTTGTCCTGCCCGGCGGCGCGACCATGCCCGCCGGCGTCACCTGGAACGGCGTGTATGCCATCGATGCCTTCGGTACAACACGCCCTGGTTCGTCGCCGCCTCTGGCGACTCCGCAGTGGGATTGGTCGATCGTCCGCGGCATCGCCCTGCGGCCTGGCGCAACGTCAGGATGGGTTGTAGACGGCTGGGGTGGAATTCATGCATTCGGCGGGGCGCCCCTCTACGCTCTGGGCGCAGGGGACTACTTCACCGGATGGGATATCGCCCGAGGCATTGCGGCCATACCTGCGGGGGGATTTGTTGTCGATGGCTTCGGCGGACTGCACAAGTTCGGCACCGTGATCAAGCCGAGCCCCAACTTCTACTGGCCCGGCTGGGATATCGCCAACGGTGTTGTGCAGAACCCGTGCGATGCGACTGGAAACTCCGGCTACGTGCTTGAACACTTCGGCGGGGTGCATGCCTTCGGCGGTGCACCGCCCGTCCAGGTGTCGGGCTACTGGAACTGGAACATTGCTCGGTCGATCGCCATCGATCCGTCAACCTGCGGCTCGGGCAATGTGACCGGCTACGTCCTTGACGGCTACGGCGGCATCCATCCGTTCTGGAGCACTGCGGCGGTTCCGGTGCCCGCTATCAGCGGCTACTGGTCGGGCTGGGACATTGCCCGTTCCATCGTCATGCAGCCCGGGGGAGCCGGTGGATCTGGCTGGGTGGTGGACGCCTACGGCGGTTACCACAAGTTCGGCACCGCGCCCGTCGTGGTGACTGGTCACTACACGCCGGGACAGGACATAGTTCGGGGCGTCTCGGCAGCCTGACCTCCGCGGGCGGATACACTGCCGCTCGCAATGAGCGACCCCGCCGCCTCCCGACACAGTCGCTGGGTCAGGACCGGCATTCCGCTGGTCATTGTGTTCCTGGCGGCTCTGGCGCAGATGTTGCCCGTGTGGGCAGACCCTGGGCGACGCTTCACGGGCGAGGCGACTGCGGACGCCGAGCGGCTTATGCATTACCTGGCGGCATTCCCGGCGGCGATGTCGGCGGGCACCAATCCAC
>JBEPVH010000090.1:0-7216 GCA_041691115.1 bacterium
GACCTCGGGTGCATCGATGTCGACCGAGAGGCAGTGGCCGGACCGCGGGTAGAGCTGGCTCTCCACGTGCTCCGAACAAATGAGGCGTTCGGTGATGAGGCCCACGTTGCGCGGTTCGACCACGCTGTCGCGGAGACCCTGGAGGAGGAGGACGGGCTGGCGGATCATCGCGAGTTCGTCCTCGGTGCGCTCCATGAGCAGGAAGAGTTGGTGGATTGCATGGGTTGAGCGGCGACCGTATGAGTAGAGCTCGTCGTTGCCCTCGCGGCGGTAGAGGTCGACGTCCCGCGTGGGGTAGTGCCAGCGGATGACGTACTTCATGAACGGCAGGATCCGGCGCACGTGGTTGCGGATGCGCACGGGTGTTGCGATGGCGGCAACCGCCTTGACGCGGAGGTCGGTGGCTGCGAGGTGCAGTGCCAGCGTACCGCCCATCGACTGGCCGCCAACCATGACATCGTCGCATTCAGCTGCGAGCTCGTCGAGTGCAGTGGTTGCCGACGCCGCCCAATCGCGCCAGCTTGTGTGCGCCAGGTCCGCGGGTGTTGCTGCGTGACCGGCGAGGGCGGGAGCGCTGCAGCGCCAGCCCCGTGCTGCCAGATGCTCACCGAGTCCGCGCAGTTCCGGTGGCGTACCGGCGAATCCGTGAATGAAGAGCACGCCGCGCCTGCCACTGCCGAGCTTCCACGGCCCCACGACGTCGGGGTCGAAGGGGGTCAGAGTGCGCGCTGTCATGGCCCGAGTATATGGGCGCTCCGTTCATCCGCCCTCGCGGCACGTGCCGGGGCGTGTTGATTTTTCGTACGCTCCGTGCCATGCCGAACCGTGCCGTCCTTCGTTCAGAATCTCAGACGACTGCCGAGGTTGCGCGCGTTGACGCCGCAGTTGCCTCGGTGCATGCAGCACTCCGCGACGTGGAGGGTCAGCTGGCTGACTGCCGCGACGTCGATCCAGCGCTGGCAGCGCTCTTCGAAGAGCGCATCACCGACCTGCGCGCTGCGGTTTCCGACCTCGATGCACATCGCGCTTCGCTGCTCGCCGAGGACGGCGACGAGGCGTGACACAGCGGGTCGTCGTTTACACCGACGGCGCCTGTTCGGGCAATCCCGGCGTGGGTGCCTGGGCGTATCGCGTGGAGTGGCCTGACGGCGCCATCGACGAGCGCGCCGAGGCGACACCGCAGACCACCAACAACCGCGAAGAGTTGAAGGCGGTGGGGGAGGCGCTGCGCGCGGTGCGTGAACGCATCGGCACCGCACCTGAATGGCAGGTGGTCATCCGCACCGATTCGATGGGCGTCATCAACTGGCTGACGCGGCGCTGGAAGCGCAACAAGAACCTTGATCTTTTCCCGCCCATCGATGCGCTCGTCGATCCACGAGTAACGTTCGAACATGTGCGCGGCCACAGCGGCAATCCGGGCAATGATCGTGTCGACGAACTGGCGGTCGCTGCCACCAAGGCGCTGCAGGCGCGCTAGTCGTTGGTGGGGATTCCCCCGCGAAGCCACGTGGGCCCCGCGGGGGTACAAGCCGGCCTGTAAGCCGGGTTCTGTCCTCTTGCGAGGGACGGCCATCCATCTAGGACATCGATTACCCGATGCCTCGTGCGGTCTGACCCGGGGATGAGACCAGCAGCCTCTGAACACCGAAGTGTCCGCTCCCCTGTTCGACCTTGCTCCGGACGGGGTTTACCTGGCCGGCCGGTCACCCGGCCGCCGGTGGTCTCTTACACCACCATTTCACCATTGCTCCCGTGCAAGCACGGGGGCTGTGTATTTCTGTGGCACTCTCCTTCGGGTCGCCCCGACTGGGTGTTACCCAGCGCCCTGCTTTATGGAGCCCGGACTTTCCTCAGGCATTGCTGCCCGCGACCGTCCGGCCGACTTGCCATCCGATTGTAGGCACGCGTCTGACGCGGGCCACCGGCTAGAAGTCGTGGTCGGCCAGGCCCACGGTGAAGTTGACTGCGCCGCCTTCGACGACGGTGCACTCGAGGAAGACCACTGACGGCGCCGCGGTGAGCGTGGCCTTGATCTCTCCGGTGGTGCCTGTCTGGTCGAAGACCGCTACGTTCTTCTGGGTTGTGATGATCATGTGCATCGTTGCCGCCGGCGCCCAGCTCATCTTCACGATGAGGTCGTGTCCGGCCTCGGTCGTCACCTGCCAGCGGCACCCCTTGGGCAGGACTGCACCCGACTGGCATGTCACCGTGGCGCCGCCGCCGGGTTTGGGTGTGTACGTTGCCGACAACGTGACTTGGGGGACGCCGCCGGCCGTCGGTGCCGGGGTGATGGGATCACCGGTTTGGCCGGTGGTCGGACCTGGGGTTTGGTTGCCGCCCGTGGCGCTGGGATTGGGCGTGATGTCGTCGGACGGGTTAGGCGTGTCGGACACCTGAGGCGGCGCCGTGGTCGGCGCAGGTGTTGGTTGTGGCAGCCGCGCTGTGCCGTTGCTCAGCTTGCTGGCCACGAGAAACCCCGCCGCCACAAGGCAGATGAGCATGAGGCCGAGCACGATGATCCGCCGCGGCATTTCATTGCGCGGCTTGAATCCTTGGTTGGGATCGCCCCACTCATTGAATCCGCCGGGCGCGTAATCAGAGTCGAGGCGGGCGTCGTAGCCGAACGTGTGCGTGCGCTTGAAGGTCGCGCGCTGGTCATGAGCGGAACGCTCGCCGCCGGAGTAGCGGTCGGTGTCGGGCTGATCGACGCCGTACTGCGGATTGGGATCGGGCGGCCGGGACGGCTGCTGTTCCAGCAAAGGAAACAGCGGGACCATGTCGTCGTGCGGCGGGTTGTTACGCTGCCCGGGGTCGTCCACTGGGTCTCCGTGCCGTGTCAAAGGCGGGGCTGAAGGTCCCGGACGTGCGGCGTCGGAATGACGTCAGGGGTGACCGGTTCCGGCAACGATGGTATCGCGCCTAGAAATCGTGGTCGGCCAGGCCCAGTGTGAAGCTGACGGAAGCACCCTGCTGGACTGTGCAGGTGATGAACACGTGGCCTGGCGGGGTGGCGATCGTCGCGTTGACGGCGCCGAGCGCGTTGGCCTCCTGGAACAGGGGGTTGCCGGCGGCGTCGGTGAGGGTCATCTGCATGGTCGCCGTGTTGTTCCACGTGAGCTTGGAGTACAGGGCATGACCTGCCTGGATCGTGATCTCCCAACGGCAGGAGGTCGGCGAGGTCTTGCCCGACTGGCATGTCGTGGCAGTGGCGCCGCTGGGGGTCGTGGTGAAGGTGGCCGACAGGTGGATCGGGTCGGCGGCGGGCGTCGGGCCCGGATCGGGAGTGATCGGGACGCTGCCGGGGTCACTGCTCGGTGCCGGGGCGACGGGAACGACGTCGTCGCCACCTGGCGGAACCGCATCGGCCGAAGCCGACGGGTCGGCGTGCGGTGTGGGCTGGGTATCGCCGGGGGCCGGCGGGAGCGCCAGAACGTTGGCGGTGGGTGCGGGTGCGGGGGCGGCCACCTGGCTGTTATCGCTGCCGCCGAAGAAGCGGGAGCCGATCGAGCCGACGGCGTTGCGGGCTCCCGGTGAGGCGAGCATCACGCCACCGGCGACGCAGACGAAGGCGATGGTGATGCCGATCGCCGTCATCTTGCGCGGACGGTCGGTCTTCATCGTGTGGTGGTCTTCGGCGTTCCAACCACCGCCGGCATTGAATCCGGGGTTGTAGTCGTCGTCGAGGCGGACGTCGTAGCCGAATGTGTGGTGCTTCTGGAATGTGGCGCGCTTGTCGTCGAACGATTCGGCAGCGGGAGCGATCCCCCGTGGGGGCGCATCACCATCAGGCGACAGCGTGAAGAGGGGGACTAGGCCCTCTTCCATCGGCTCTTCGCCGAAGGACTGCGTCTGCTGCTGATCGAACTCGTCCACGAGATCTCCGATGGTTTTCCGCTGGGTGTGTCAGTTGTCGGAAATAGGAAGGGACATGCGACGGACAAAGGCCCAACTGAATTCGAATTGGGCAGTCCTGTTCCTATTAATTTAATGCGGCGCGAGTGTAGGGAATCGCCGCATCCGTCGTCCTTTAGCGCACGGATTGGCGCCATCACGCCATGCGCGGCGCCCGCGTCAGCGATTGAATGACGCGTGCGGTGCAGTGTGGTGGGGAACGAACACTCGTTCGTGTTGACGCTCCGAATACAGACTGCTACTCTTCGGGCCACGTCGTGGGCAAAAGTGGTGGAAAGTGGGGATAAACCCCACGCCGCCGGTACCGGGCCCGGGCGTGGCGAAAGGGGCGAACCTGTGTTTCTCGGTCAGTACAGGCACCAACTCGATCCCAAGGGTCGTGTTGCCGTGCCTGCCACGTTCCGCAAGGGACTGCCTCAGGGCAGTGTCATCGGCGTGGGCCCCGACCGCCGCCTCATGATCTGGCCCCCCACAGAGTGGGATGAGATGGCGGCACGGTTCCGCCGCACCGGAGCGTCACCCGCCGAGGAGCGCGCCTACATTCGCCAGCTCTATGCCAACGCTCGAGAAGTTGAGCTCGACGCCCAGGGGCGGCTTCTGCTCACGCAGGAGCAGCGCGACTTCGCCGCCATTGCCGATCGCGTCGTCTTTGTCGGTGCCGGTACGTGCGTTGAAGTCGTCGGCGAGCAGATCTGGGACGGTGAGAACAGTGCCGTCACTCCTGATGATTTCACCGCATTGCATGACCGCGTTAACGGTTCGGCAGCTGCGCCCGACGATGCCCTCGAGGTATTCGGCGAGCAGGTGGCTGACGGCGACATCACGGCGACGTTGCGTCGCGTCAACCAGCAGTCCGGTGATGCCGGATGACATCCCAACTTGACTTTCACCCCGTTCCATGGCGACCGTGGCAGCTATGGGTGACAACGGCGACGCCACGCCCGGGACATCGGCTCCAGACGAGCAGGTGCACCGGCCGGTCCTTCTACACCCCCTAATAGATAGCCTGCAGCCCCGGCCGGGACAGGTGGTCGTCGACGGCACTCTCGGTGCCGGCGGTGTCACCGCCATGCTCTTAGAGCGTGTCTCTCCCGGCGGGCGAGTCATTGCCGTCGACCGCGATCCAGCGGCCGTCGAGCGTGGCCGCGCCCGTTTTGCCGGTGCAGCTGACCTCGTCACCGTGGTGCACGGGAACTTCGCCGATCTCGAGGAGATCGTTGCCGCCGCTGGTGTGACCGGTGGTGTCGATGCGGTCACCCTCGACCTCGGTATCTCGTCACTGCAGTTGGACGATCCCACCCGTGGGTTCGCGTTCCGGTTCGAATCTCCCCTGGACATGCGCATGGACACGGCATCACCGACAGCGGTGACCGCCGCGGACATCGTCAATTCATGGGAGCAGGAGGACCTGGCGGCGTTGATCCGGGAGTACGGCGGCGAGAAGTTCGCCGGACGTATCGCACGGGCGATTGTTCATCGCCGCAGCACTGCTGCGCTGACGACAACTGGTGAACTCCGGGACCTCGTGGCGGCAGCAATTCCCCGCCATCTCTGGCCCAAACGGATTCACCCGGCGACACGCACTTTTCAAGCGTTGCGCATCGAGGTCAACGAAGAACTGCGCTCCTTGGAGCGCGGGTTGCAGGCGGCTATCTCAATACTCAGGCCCGGTGGGCGTCTTGGGGTCATCGCCTTTCACTCTCTCGAGGACATCCTTGTAAAGAACGCACTCCACGTCTCAGCACTGAACTGTGTATGTCCGCCCCAACAGCCACACTGCACCTGCGCTCACCGGGCCTTACTCTCTCTTCCCAGCCGCCGCGCCATCAAGCCCGACGCGGCTGAGATCGAAGCCAATCCGCGGGCACGATCAGCCCGTCTGCGGATTGCCGTAAAACTCTGACACCACTCGCGTCCTTCCCCACGTCCCACCAGCGTCCTTGCATCGGAGCTACACGTGTTCAGCAGATCTCTGAACCCGCTTCGTCGCCCCATGGCACCACCCCGCAGGGTTGCGCCAACGGATCTCGACGAGTTGCCAATGGAGCCGTCGCGGCAGCGCCGCGGACGGTTGCGTCGCGGTGGTCCGCGCACGCCCCTGCCGCTTGTCGGTCTTATCGCCGTGTGCGCCGGAATCGGTGTTGCATACGTCGGTCAGGTCGCCCATGCGACGCAGGCGACGTACGAGGCATCACAGCTGCAGTCGGATCAGCAGCAGCTGCGCAACGACGCCTCGCGTCTTGACGACGAGCTGGCACGCCTCTCGGCCACCGAGCGGATCGTGCAGGCGGCCCAGGACATGGGCATGCGTCCCGCGTCCAAGTGGGGCTACGTTGCGGCGCACAACGGCGACGTGATGATCACGCCCCATGCCGTTGTTGCGGTGAACGGTGCTCCCTCTGATTCTCTGCAGTCGCTCATCGCCGCCATCGGCGGTGCTGTCGGACTCTCGGCACCGGAGCAAGCCGCACCGTGAGTCCGGTGCGTGCCCCTGAGAGGCCGGGTGCGCTCTCATCGCGTGTCGCGGAGACGCGGACCGGAAACCGCCACACCAAGGGCTGGTTCATCGGTGAGGAGCCGACGTTCCGCAGCCGTGCCTTCTGGTTGCTTCTGGCCTTCATCGCTATGGCGATCACGCTAGGCGGCCGTCTTGTCGATGTCCAGGTGCGGCAGGCGGGTGATCTGCGCGCCCGCGCGCAGAGCGAGCATCAGCGGGCCATCACGCTGCTGGGACATCGTGGCCGCATCTACGACTCCGGCGGCAAGGTGCTGGCGTCGGACATCGTCGTCTACGACATCTTTGCCGATCCCTCGATCATCCCCGTGGATGACAGGCCCCGCGTAGCCGGTGCCCTGGCACCCGTTCTCAACATGGGAGCCGGCCTTGTCGAGAGCCTGATCTCGCAACCGACGCAGTTCGTCTACCTGGCCAAGGGAGTGTCGTCCAGCGTGCGCGACACGCTGACGAAACTTGAACTTGAGGGCATTGGTGCAACGCCCCGCGACCAACGCATCTATGTGCCGTCGGCACTCAACAACAACTCCTTCGCTGAACCGCTGCTCGGCTATGTCGACGGAGACGGCCGCGGCACATACGGTGTCGAGCAGTACTACAACGGCATCCTCGGCGGCGTCAACGGTCATGAATCGACGCTGCGCGACCTCGATGGCAATGCCATCGTTCTTTCCAACGACGGTCGCCAGGACCCCGTGAACGGCAAGGACCTGCAGTTGGGACTTGATTCCTCGGTGCAGTACTGGGCCGAGCAGGCGCTTGCCAAGGGCGTCGCCACTGCCGAGG
>JBEPVH010000091.1:0-7179 GCA_041691115.1 bacterium
GGGAAATCCTCAAAGCGGAATACGGGATCGATGGAAGTGAATACGTAGTCGCCGGCGTGAACGAGGCCCGCGGCTCCGCGATCTTCTTGACAGGCAAAGCGATTAAGGCGCATTGGGCAGGCGGGGCCACCACCATAGTCGAACTCGCTGCCTGCTATGGCTGGAACCTGGCTGAAGCCTTTTCAGCGCGAGAATTCATCGGCCCGACAGGGATCATCTGGGGGCACCGTTCACGGGCTGGCGAGCTCATACAGAGTGACGCCGCCAGCTTCGCAAATGAATTCTGGCCGCGCTTGGATGGCACGAAGGACGGCGGCCACAGGCGATCGGTGGGCGACGCCTGGGCGGCGGCCGATGCCGTGGCAACGTATTACGACGCGGGCATCCCATGGGGCGAGTCGGGACGGCCGCGCCTGGTTGGCAGCGGGCACACTGCCCTTGCCCCTTCGGTGGCCTATCTCACAATGAGTCCGTCCGCGACAATCGACACTGTCAACGACGGTTCGGTCACTTTCGACGTCGCCGTACAGACCGCGGTGTCGCCTACAACCGTGATCCAAGCGTCTGGCGATTGCCAGCCGGAACTGCTCCCGAGCAGCCTGCACTGGCAGGGATCACGTGCGTTTGCCTTTCAGTTCAAAGGGCACCATCAGGGCACCGCAACCTTCAGGATTCTCGCGCACCATGTGAGGTCGGCCGACAATGGGACGGTGCTAGACGGGAACACCGAACCTAAAGGCAAGAACGGCATCGGCCCCGCCGGCGACGACTATGTCTGGGACGTGTCATGTGGGGTAGCTATGGACCCTCACTGTCCCCCTCCTGACCAAGTTGTCTGCATCGTGATTATTAATGGTCATGGGCAGATGGTTCCCAACCCGAATAGGCCCCATTCCAGTCCAACTGGATAAATGTGGAACGTTGTCCATACTGCGGCGCGAGTGATTAGCAGATCTCGACGATCGCCGACCACATTGGACGTGGACGCGAGCTAAGGCGTCAACACAGTCGACGGATGACCACCGCGGAACTGTTGGTGGGCGTGGTTCGAGGGTGGGCGCCAGGGTATTGCGTCGGTGTTGTCCGCGGGATGTCCCCCTCGTCCGAATACAGTCTGGCCAGTGGCCGTTGATGACCCCTTTGAGGGGTACGACCCAGAGGAGCAGGAGCACGAGGTCTCGCGGGCCGCGCTACTCCTGAGGGCGGCCGATGCCGCCGACATCAAGCTCTCAGCGATCCAGGTTGCCCGGGTCCTTGGCTACGAGGAGACCCGGCATCTGCGGAGTTTCTTGGAGAAGGTCAAGGAGGTCCTCCCGGGCTTCTCCAGCGCCAAGCAGCGGTTCAACAAGGCCGTCGGGGAGTTGCACCAACAGGGGCTGTGGGACAACACCGAGCGCGACAGCCAGATCAGCCTGCGTACCTGGTTTGAGGGATTGACCGAGGCGCAGCGCGCCGGTCTGGAAGTGCAGCCGCAGGGCGGTGGGCCCGCCTTCATGCGGGCCATGACGCTGGCGACGACGGACGGATCGGGCGCTGAGTTCGACTTCGGCCACTCGTTTGAACTGCCCGCCGACGTGATGTCCCGGTTGAGTTCAGACCAGCAAGCACTGGTCACCAACAAGCGCGCCTTCTGGGAACCCGTCGGAGTTCACAACGGCGCAGCACTCGCTGACTTTCTCGACGACCACTTCGAGCACGACGCTCTGGACACCAAGAAGCTTCCCAAGGAGGTCGGCTGGTTGGTGGGGCGTGATCCGCGCGCGGCAGCCCTCATTGAAGAGTTCGCAGGCTCCGGTACCCCGCTGACACTGTCCCGCTGCAAGCAGACACCGGAGGCTGTCCTTGATGCCATTCGGCATATCGCCGTCCGGTCGCAACACAAGTACGTGACCACATGGCTGCCGCACCTGCTGCGTGAAGAGAGCCGGCCGAAGGTGCTGGAGCGCGACCGCGAAGCGGTGCGCCGCGGCTACGAGATTCTGGGCCACGCCACACTGAAGATGACCGAGGAAGGCAGCTTCCGCCGCGCTCTGCTGACCTCGATGTTCGGCGAGAAGCTGGTCGAGGATTTGGACTTCAACGCGTCCATCGAACTCATCCAAGAATTCAAGCCGATGGTGTTGAGCCTGCAGACAGATGGAGCCGTCACTCCGGACCAGCAACGACGACTGGCTGACGTCAACGATGTTCTGGCCGGCAGTCTTGCCCCGGAGTACGCACGTCGACGCCTCGTTGAGGACGACGCCAACAGAACGTCGGAGAAGGCGCAGACCATCATCAAGGTGCTTGCCGTTGTCGGCCCTGCCAGCGAGGTGCTGCAGGAAGTGATGCACCTCGGTGGGCTGGCGAAGTTCATTGCCGCGTCGGGCGACGATCTCGCTGGTGAGGCCGCTGAGATATCGGCGCTCAAGGGTGCCGGCCTTACCACTGAAGAGCTGGTGCAAAGACTGAAGGTCATCGCGCCGGTTGCGGTGGTGGCCTTCGCCATTGCCAGCGGCGTCGATAAGGTGCAGCGGACCGT
Organism: bacterium; assembly: GCA_041691115.1. Lineage (GTDB taxonomy): Bacteria > Chloroflexota > Dormibacteria > Aeolococcales > Aeolococcaceae > JBEPVH01. Next base: position 2,522 of record JBEPVH010000091.1, read on the forward strand.
GAGCGATCGCGTTGCGGGCACGATGTTCTCGTCGGCTGCGGTGCTGCTCTCGGGCGTCACCGGAGTTCTCTCGGTGAAGTACTTCGCTGACAACTACACCAAGCTGGCGGCCGAAGGAAAGCTTCACGACCGCCTCCCCACCGACCCGGCGTTCCTCGACCACATGAAGAGCATCGGCTCCGAGCAGGTATCCGAGGAGGACATCCTCGCCACCATCGAGTCGGCGCTGGCGTCGGCAGGCCTGGAGGGTCTCGAGAAAGAAGAACTCATGGGTCAGATGCGGCACGAGGCAGCAGGGGAGAAGTTCCAAGAACTGCTGGGTGCGTGCAACTCACCGGCGGCTCGCGAGCGTTACCTCGCAGGCCTCAAGGAGGCAACGGGAGTTAATCCGGCGCGACTCGGGCTCACCGTCGGCACGTACTCCGCGCCGCTGTTCGGCTTTTTGTTGGGCCCGATCTTCCTCAAGAGCCCGCTCGCATATGCCGTCGCCGGCTCCTACGAAACTCTCTGCGGTGCTGCGGCGATCTTCGCGTTCAACGCGACCTCGCGGATTCGCTGGAATCACTACATCGATGGTCATGGCCCCGATCTGGCACCTGTCGTTGCTCTGTCGGGCAAGGCTACCCCGCGTTCCCGCGACGGAACACCGGGACTGACGCGCGCCGAGGGGCCTGCCCACGTCGAGACGGTGTCACGCCCCGCCGAAGGCAGGGACGTCGGCTGACATGCGCAGTGAAGACCGAGCTCGCCGCCTCATTCATCCGCCGACCCTTGGAACAACCGCAGCCCGTACGCGTATCAACCACATGAAGATTCCCGTCGTCGGCGCCTGCGTTCTCGCTTTCGTGCTGACGGCGTGCGGGCCCGTCCGCACCACGCCGGTGGGAGCCGGCGTCGCCACACCGTCACCGACAGTCGCGACCAACGGAAGTGTCGACATGGTCGTGACCAACGTCACCACTGATTCCGGCGGCTACCGCGTTGCCACGCTGCTTGTGACCGTCCGCGGTCCCGCATCGGTGAACACCGCACATTGCGGAGGTCCCGCGCCCGTTGCCGCATGGGCCGTTGACGCGGCAGGCAACCGCTTGGCGGATGGCCAGATGTACGCGCAGTACTGCCAAGCCCCGTCTCTGGTCGCCATTTCAAGCGGCCAGAGCCAGACCTTCGAAGCGACGGCTCGGTGGAAGCAGGGCTCTGGCCCTATCACGATCCACGGCCGTATCGCCCTGCAGGGTGCCGCCGCAGGTGACAACCTGCCCGAAGTCGGCGCGGAGTAAGCAATGCCCGGACGTCCCACCGTGAGACGCGCCGTCAGCACCGTCTTGTGCACCATGTCGCCGTGCGCGCTCCACTAATCGCCGTCTGCGGAACCTCGACCGCGAGTGAGGCCGAAGCTGCGGCAGCTCACATGGTCGGATGGCTTGTCGCCCGCCGTGGCGCCGTCATCGTGTGTGGCGGATTGGGTGGCGTCATGGCAGCCGCAGCGGAGGGTGCAGCGGAGGCGGGTGGTACCAGCATCGGACTGTTGCCCGGCGACGACGCCGAGGCGGCGGCGGATCACGTCACTGTCGCACTGCCGACAGGTCTCGGTGAGATGCGCAACGGCCTCATTGCCAAGTCATGCGCCGGCATGATCGCCATCGGAGGCGGCTACGGAACCCTCAGTGAGATCGGCTTCATGCTGCGGCTCGGCAGACCCGTCGCGGCGCTGGGTACCTGGGATGTGCGTGCACCGGGCGAGATCGAACGGGACGCTGCCGTCCATTGGGCTACCAAGGCCGACGAAGCCGTTGCCTGGGTGTTCACCGCCGCCGGGTTAACAACCTCTTAACGGGCGATAACGGATGCTTCGCACGTGACCGACGACCGATATCAGCCAGACCATGGCGCGGAGCGCCGTCCCCGCGCATCGCATACGCGGCGTCTGCGCGTCCCCTCCATTGACGTTCCCGAGTTGCGCGATGCAACCGGCTACCTGCTCGACGACCGCCCCGTCCGCCTCAGTGGTGTCGACGTCGCGGATCTGCGAGCCGCTCTCGCCGGTGAGCGCCCGCTGGGGTTCCCCGACGTGGCGCTGTGGAACGAGTTTCAGGCCGAACTGGCGACGGCACTTGCCGAATCCGGCTTGGACGACGTAGCAGCCCGTCTTGGCGGATCGTCGCGGTCCTTCTTCTCGTCGCCCTACACGCGAACGCACTTCCCCAAGACTCTCGCCGACGTGCGCACCCAGCAGAACCGCGCGCCACACGTCGCTGTCATGCCTGCCGCGGAGCGCGACGCGCACTGGCAGGCAGCGCGGCGGACCTACATCGAGGCGGGCTTCCTGCAGCGTCGCGACAAGCCCGGCAAACATTTCTGGGATAGCCGCTACGCGCTGGGGATTGATCCAGCACCATGCGACTACGACATCGAGATCGCCAGCGACAAGCTGGATGCACACATGCGGGGCGCCGCCGCGCGCTTGCGGGCGTCACGGCTCGGCCAGGTCGACGATCTCCATGTGAGCAGCAGCACCCAATGGCGGGCCGATGCCGTCCTGGCTGAGTTCCCCCGCCTTGCCGCCTTCTGCGAGCGCTGGTCCGCGCGGCTGGGCCGCGGGGTCGACCTGGAGTGCTTTGACGGGTCTGAGCGTCTGCGGTTTGCGGCCCGCCCCGACTGGTGGCGCCTCGCCGGGATCGAGTAGACCGCCGGTTGCACCGCCGCGATGGCGCGAAGCCCTCATCTACACTCCCGGCCATGTCACTGAACGTTCCGGTACAAGCTCCGTCCCCCAAGGGATCCGAAATCAGACTCCTGGAGGCTGACGTCGCGAGCGGGCAATTGCCCGGCATCTGTGTCAAGACTGGCGAGCCCACAACGGCTCAGTGGCGCAATAAGTGGGGGTCTTCACCAGCCTGGGCATTCCTCGGGGTTTTCCTGGGCCTGATCGGCGTCTTTGTTCTGCTGTACCTCTCGACGAAGCGAGTCAAGGGAGCGATCCCGCTGTCTGAGACTCGCGTCAAGAAGGTGATAATGCGGCGCAAATGGGCTCGGTACGCAGCGATGGGTTGTGTTCTGTCGTTCGTTTGTTTTGTCGTGTGCCTTATCGCTGCCAACGGCCAGCGTGGGACGTTGGAAGACGTCGGTCTGCTCGCCATCGCAGCCTTTGTGATCCTCCTCATTCCCGCAGTCGCCCTGACCATGAGCGTTGGTTGGGCCACGGGTGTCTATTGGAGGGTCGTCGACGATCGCCAGATGGGCCGCGTCCTCGTGATCAAGAACGCCCACCCCAACTTCATCCAGGCACTCCACGCCTGGCACGCCCAGCGCGTGGCGGCCGCCCCAGTGGCCTACCCGCCTGGACCGCCGCCTGCACCGCTTCCGGTGCAGTAGGCCGGACTTCGCGGGGGTCTCCGCGGAACGATCGTCGTTAGGATGCGCAGGCGATGCTCTGCCCCCAGTGCCACGTCCACACCGACAGGTCCTTCCCGTACTGCGTGCGCTGTGGCCGCGCCCTGGCCTCAAAGGGAGGGGCGGTGGCAACCCTGCCGCCGGCCGAACTGCACGGCGTCGATGACGCGTCCGCCATCTTTGCCCTCTCGGCGGCAACGACGGCGATTGGACGCAACCCCGACAACGATGTCGTCGCCGACGACGAGCGCGTCTCCCGGTATCACGCCCATGTGGTGCGCGACGCAACGGGCTACAAGGTGGCGGACCTCGACTCGCTCAACGGCACGTTCGTCAACGACAGCCGACTGAGCGACGCAGCCGTTCTCAACGACGGCGACATCGTCCAGGTGGGCCGCTGGAAGCTGCGTTTCGAACAGCCGCGGCCCGATGACATCGCCGGCAAGACGGTCGTGAGCCAGGCAGGCGCCACGATGATGGCGGCACCGGGCGCCACCGGCCTCCACGCCGGTGACCCCATGGCGCAGGCAGACGACCGGACAGAGCAGTTGAAGGCTGGGCAGTCATCGTCGGCTATGGAAGAGAGGCCACGTCGCCGTAGCGGCTGGGAGCTCAAGCCACTACCGGTCAAGGAAGGCCAGGTCCGCTACATCCTGCGCAATACCCGCACCGACAAGTTCCTCAACATCAGTGAGCGCGACAGGTTCATCTGGGATCACCTCGACGGCGAACAGACTCTGCGCGACGTGGTTCTTGCGTATGCGCGGCAGTACGGAACCATGGCGATGCCACGCATTCAGGCGGCACTGAGGCAGTTCCGCGGCGCGGGACTTCTTGCGGTGGAGGCACCGACCGAAGAAGTGAGCCGTGGCAAGCGCGTTCGCCGCGCGATATTCCACGCGTTGATGAAACTCGAGGTGTCCATCAAGGGCATCGATCCCGCGATGACAACGCTGTACAAGGCATTCGCCTGGCGCTTCTTCACCAGGCCCGGGGTTGTCATCACATGGCTGCTTGCGTTCGCCGGTGTTGCTGGATTCATTCAGGCGTCAAGGCACCAAGCGTTGTTCGATGTCGGCGGTGCCGGAGCGCTCGGTAGCATTGTTGCCATCCTCGGCTACGTCGCCGCTCTCAGCGTCCATGAGTTGGCGCATGCCATGGCCACCAAGTCGTACGGCCGGTCCGTGCGCCGCGGCGGACTCATGCTGACGATGGGCATGCCCTTCGCGTTCGTGGACACAAGCTCCATGTGGCTGGAAGGGCGC
>JBEPVH010000092.1:0-7142 GCA_041691115.1 bacterium
CGTCGCCGCCCATGGCAGCCGACAAGAAACCAGCGGCCTTCAACGAATCCGATCCGGCCGATCCCGCGGCAGGCCAATCGCGCTTCGTGCTTGGTGTCGACCTTGACGGCGTCTGCGCCGACTTCTACTCGCGGATGCGCGACATCGTTGCCGAGTGGCGCGGTGTCGACGCTTCGACGCTGCCCGCCGAGGCGTCTTTCTCACTCTCAGAGTGGGGAGTGGGCGACAACGAGTACCGCAAGATCCATCGCTTCGCGGTCACTCAGCACGACCTCTTCAAGACGATGGACATGATCCCGGGCGCCGGTCCTGTGCTGCGCTCGCTGTCCAAGAAGGGCGTGCGCGTCAGGATCATCACGCACCGTCTGGTGATCGAGCACTTCCACCGCCAGGGTGTCGCCCAGACCGTCGAGTGGCTGGACCGCCACGCCATTCCCTACTGGGATCTCTGCTTCATGGGCGACAAGGGGGCCGTCGATGCGGACCTCTACATCGACGACGCCCCGCAGAACATCGAGGCGCTTCGCGCCCAGGGCCGCGACGTCATCGTCTTCTCCAACGGCACCAACCGCCAGCTCGACGTTCCCGCCGCCAACCGGGCTGAGTCCTGGGAGGATGTCGGCCGCCTCGTCGGCGATCGTCTGGCGGCAGCGGCGGTCCGCTGATCAACACGATCGGAAAACGTCCGGTCCGCGGGCGCGCCGCCTCGGGTAACGTGGCGGAGCCCATGTCCCAGGTCCTGATTCCTCAGCGCGTCAGAGTGCTCGGCTGTCCTGTCGATGTCGTCGACATGGAGGCCGCCGTCGACAGGCTGCTGGCTCTTGTGGCAGCGCATCGTGCCGGTGAAACCGCTCCAGGTGTCGTGGTCACCCTCAATCCCGAGATGGTCATCCGGGCGCGCCGCGACCGTGGCTTCGCCCAAATCCTGAGCGGCGCCGCTCTCGTCGTCCCCGATGGCATCGGCGTGGTCAACGCCCTGCGCCGCCGCGGCCATACGGGCGCCGTCCGTGTTCCCGGCGTCGACCTGCTTGACGCCTACTTGGAAAAGGCAGCAGAGGCAGGTCACCGCGTTGCTCTGGTCGGCGCCCCTCCGGGCGTTGCGGAGATCGCCGCCAAGCGCTACCGAGAGCGCTGGCCGGCGCTGAACATCGTGCTGGCAGACGGCGGCGATCCCACTCTGCGCACCGTCGACAAGTTGCGCGCCGCCCGTCCCGATATGGTCGCCGCCGCCTACGGGCACGGCACCCAGGAGCGCTTCCTCGCCGACCATCTGGCAACGATCGGCGCCGCCTGCGGCATCGGCATTGGCGGCTCGCTGGACTACGTCGCCGGCACCGTCAAACGTGCCCCGGGCCCCATCCGCCGCGCCAACCTGGAGTGGGCTTGGCGCCTGGCCCGGCAGCCGTGGCGCGCCAAGCGCCAGCTTGTGCTGCCCGTTTTCTGGTGGCAGGAACGGCGCGAGGCGCGGCGATGACCGATATCAGCCTGTCGGTGATCGTGCCCGCCTACAACGAGGGCAAGCGGCTGCCACCGACCTTGGAACACATGCGTCAGTACCTCGATTCCCTGGGCGAGACCTACGAGGTCATCGTTGTCGACGACGGCTCGGCCGATGACACGGTGGCTCAGGCACGCATCGCTGCCGAAGGGTGGCAGCAGTTGCGAATCCACGCGCTGACTCCCAACCAGGGCAAGGGTGCCGCCGTGCGCGCCGGCATGCTCATCGCCGAAGGTGCTCACCGGCTCTTCTCCGACGCCGACCTCTCCACTCCCATCGATGAGTTGCCCCGCCTCCGCGAGCGTCTGGTCGGCAAGTGCCAGGTGGCCATCGCGTCGCGGGCCATGCCTGACACCAACATCGTCGTGAGTCAGCCCAAGCGCCGCGTGATGATGGGCAAGATCTACAACCGGATGTTGCAGATCGTGGCTCTGCCGGGAATCCACGATTCCCAGTGCGGCTTCAAGGTCTTCACCGCCGAGGCGGCGGTGACCTGCTTCGAACCTCTCAACACGCTGCGCTTCGGCTTCGACGCCGAGGTACTCCTGCGGGCCCGCAAGCACGGCTACGAGATTGCCGAGCTGGCAGTGGCGTGGAGCCATGTCGAGGATTCCCGGGTGTCGGCAATCCGGGATTCCGTCTCGGTCCTGGTTGATCTTGTCATGCTGCGGATTCGCTCCCGGAAGGGCTGATCGGCGCCGGTTTGTCCGTCGGGCGTCCGGGTCTCTGGCGCACACTCTTCCGAGTCATGACAGCACAGGTGACGTCGCCCCCGTTCCACCTCGACATTCGGGTCGCCCAATCCCCGATCGTCGGTATGCGCTTCCTCCTCGATGGCCGCGCCGGAGATCTCACCGGCCTGACAGCCACGCTCGGGGGATTCGTCGAGGACGCGCTGGCTCATCGCGCGCACATCCGCGCCCGCTTGCGCAAGAACGAGGCGCGCCGCCATTTGGGCATGCAGATGCTTGCCGGCGGCGACACCGGCGATCTGGCCGACGCCTTTGGTGAGGGACTGGAACTGTGCGCTGAGCTGGGCGCGGTCGATGAGCGCATCGCGGGCCTGCGTCTGCGTATGGACGGTCTCAATAATGAGTCCATTGCGCTGCGCGAAATCTCTGCTGCATTGGCGACGACAGAGCGCGGCGGTGCCCTGACGTTCGATGAGGACGCTGCTCGTGTCAGCCGTGCTGTACGGCAGTTGCATCGCCTCGTGGAGGAGGACCGCGACAACATCGTCGACGGTGTCACCGAGGGTTCGCTCAATCATCTTGCCGACGCCGTGAGTTCCATTGAAGTGGCAGGCAAGCTCGTGCACGAGGGCGCACCACGATCGGCAGCGCAGGAGCTCGTCAACTGCAAGGATTCGGTCAGCGCTGCGCGCAGCGACATCGAGCGCATGGTGCGCGAGCTGCGGCCGCCGATTCTCGCCGGTGGACTGACCACTGCTCTGCGCGAGTTGGCCCGCTCTCTCGACGACGGCGTCGGCCGGTTTCATGTGTTCGGAGCGCCGCGAGAGATCAGCGCCGCCGCCGAACTGACCATCCTGCGCATCGCACAGGAGGCGGCAGCCAACGCCGTTCGTCACAGTCATCCCACGCGCGTCGACATCATCCTGTCCTGGAGCCGGGAGCGCACAGTTCTCGTCGTCCGCGACGACGGCGAAGGCTTCGACCCCGCCGCCACCGAGGCCCGTCTGGGGCGCACCAGGAGCTGTGGTCTCATCGCTATGCGCCAACGTGCCGATCTTGAAGGCGCAGCCTTCGAGATCCGTTCCCTCGTCGGCGCCGGTACCGAGGTCCGCGCCACCTTCCGCTAACGGTGCGTGTGGGTCCCGACGCCGGCAACATGCACGGCGTGGCGCTCGTCAAGGTCGCAGTACAACGACGCGTCGTCAACACACGACGGGCATTCCGGCTGCAACGTTGCATGCTCGATGCCGTACTCGTCGCAGAGGCGTCGTTCCAGCGCCCGCAGCAGTGTTGTGACCTCACTGAGGCTGGCATCCGCCACTTCGACATGAGCCGACAGCGCGCGGTGCTGACGATCCAGTGACCAGACATGCAGATCGTGCACATCGATGACGCCGGGCGTCGCAGCGATGAGCGTGCGCACCGCCTCGGCATCCATGCCCTTGGGCACGGCGTCGGTGAGGATGGCAACGGTTTCAACGAGCAGGGTCACAGCACCGGCGCCGATGAGCCCGGCGATGCCCAGTGATACGACGGCATCGGCCTGCTGCCATCCGGTGGTGAGCACGATGATGGCGGCGACGATGACGCCCACGGATGCCAGCGCGTCGGCGAGGATGTGCAGCAATGCGGAGCGCACCGAGAGGTCGTGCGCATGCCCTGCTAGCAGCCGCGCCATGCCCAGGTTGAGCGCCAGCGCCAGGATGCCGGTGACGATCACCGGCGCCGCGATGATCGGTTCGGGGTGCGTCAGCCTGCTGACGGCGCCCATGGCGATGAGGACGGCGACGACGAGCAGCGCCGAGCCGTTGACGGCGGCGACGATGGCGCCGCTGCGGTGGAATCCAAACGTGTGCCGCGACGTCGCCGGCTGCTGCGCCTTGGCCACCGCGTAGAGGGCCAGCATCAGGCTGGCGGCGTCCATCCCCATGTGGCCGGCGTCGGAGGTCAGCGCCAGGGAACCCGACAGGCGCCCGACGACAACCTCGACAGCGGCAAGGCACAGCACCACGGCAACAGACAGGCGCAGACGACCCACGCTGGCCGCGGGATGGGCGTGGCTGTGGCCGGGGCTCATGAATTCATTATGTCCCGGCACTCTTGGCCCCAGATCACATTTAGGATGCGGCCGTGGCCCACGACGCAACGATCTATCGCCTCGTCTCTGACAGCGGATCCGAGATCGCGCCTCATATTGAGGTCGCTGACACCCTGGGCTCGCGAACCATGGGTCTGATGTTCAAAAAGGGCCTGGAGCCTGGCCACGGCATCGTGCTCAGGCCCTGTTCCTCGATCCACATGTTCTTCATGCGTTTCGCCATCGACGTCGTCTTCGTCGACAAGGACGGCATCGTCAAGCACATCTGCCACGCAATCAAGCCGTGGCGGATGAGCCGCATCGTCTTCGGCGCCAAGGCAGCCATCGAACTCGAGCCCGGGACCATGAAGCGGGCGGGGGTTGAGAAGGGCAGGAAGGTGGAGTTGGTTCCCGTCGCTTGACTTCCGCCCCTATGCGGACAAAAATACACAACTATGTTTGTGGAGGCGGCGGGGCGGTGGCTGGAGACGGCGCGCCGCGAGGTGGTGGCGACGGTGGCCCCGCGGCGGTGTGCCGGGTGCGACGCGACGGATCGGGACCTGGCCATCTGCGCCTCGTGCGTGACGGCCCTGGCGCGGCTGCCCCAGCCTGACGCTGTGATGCGGCACGGATCGATGGTCCGGTCCGCCTTCGCCTACAGCGAGCCGCTGCGCTCGATCATCCACCGCGCCAAGTGGGGAGATGCTCGCTCCGCCCTGACCGTGGTCGCCCATCTGGCCGCCCTGCGTCTCGAGGTCCGGGGATTTGCACTTCCCGATGTCGTGGTTCCCGTACCTCTCGCCTCAGGGCGGCTTCGCGAACGCGGTTACAACCAGGCTGCCGTTCTTGCCGACGCGGTGGCGGCCCGCCTTGGCGTGACCTGCTCCCAGGCGTTGGTCCGCTGCCGTGAGACATCCACCCAGGTCGGGTCTGACGAAGCGGTCCGCCATGCCAATGTGGCGGGCGCCTTCGCCGCTTCCCAGCCCGTGGGCGGCACGGTGTGGCTCATTGATGACGTCCACACCACCGGGGCGACCACCGAGGCGGCCACCGCGGCGTTGCTTCTGGGCGGAGCCTCCCGGGTGGATATCGCCGTCGCCGCCCGAGTGCTCTGAGAGGGGTCCTCTGGGCCGCGGCGGTCCCGGGTGACGCCGGGCTGCGAGAATACAAACGGTATGAGCGGTCTGAGCAAGATCCTTGGCGACCCTATGCGCCGCGAGATCAACCGGCACAAGAAGAACGTCGACAGGATCAACGGTCTAGAGCCGGAGATGGAGAAGCTCTCCGACGCGGAGATCCTTGAACGCACCCTGGAGTTGCGCAAGAGCATCGGCGTCGAGGGCACTGACCTCTCATTCGGCCAGGCCTACCTGGGATCGCTGGAGGGCGGGGACGCCGCGGTGACGGCGGCACGCGCTGCCGCCGACAAAGAGAAGCGCGAACTCCAGAGCGCCCTCGACGAGATCCTCCCCGAGGCGTTCGCGCTGGTACGCGAAGCGTCGAAGCGAACCCTGGGAATGCGTCATTACGACGTGCAGCTCATCGGCGGCATCGTGTTGCACGAGGGAAAGATCGCCGAGATGCGAACCGGCGAGGGCAAGACGCTTGTCGCCACGCTGGCGCTGTATCTCAACGCTCTGGCCGGCAAGGGCGCGCACCTGGTCACCGCCAACGACTACCTGGCGCGACGCGATGCGGGGTGGAACGCGCCGCTGTACCACGCGTTGGGCCTCTCGGTCGCTGTCATTGCCGAGGACATCTCGTTGGTCTATGACCCCGAGTACCTCGACGAGGCACACACGGATCCGCGCCTGCAGAAACTGCGCCCCTGCACGCGCCGCGAGGCGTATTCGGCTGACATCACGTACGCCACCAACAACGAGATTGGTTTCGACTACCTGCGCGACAACATGGCGCAGGAGATCGGCAGGTGCGTGCAGCGGCGTCTGCACTTCGCCATCGTCGACGAGGTCGACTCCATTCTTGTCGACGAGGCGCGCACACCGCTCATTATTTCCGGCCAGGGCAATGAGCCCACCGACAAGTACTACCAGTACGCGCAACTGATCCCGCGGCTTGACGTCGACGACGACTACACCATCGACGAGAAGTCGAAGTCGGCGGGCCTCACCGAAGAAGGCATCGCCAAGATCGAAGAGTGGGCGGGCATCAAGAACGTCTACGACATCGAGCATGTCAGCGAAGCGCATCAGATCAACAAGGCGCTGCTGGCTCGTGCGTTGTATCTCAAGGACCGCGATTACATCGTCGTCGACGGTGAGGTCGTCATCGTTGATGAGTTCACCGGCCGCGCCATGCCGGGACGGCGCTGGTCCGACGGCCTGCACCAGGCAATCGAGGCCAAGGAAGGCGTTCGCGTCCAGCAAGAGAACATCACCATGGCGACGATCACCTTCCAGAACCTCTTCCGCCTCTACGCCAAGCTCGCCGGTATGACCGGAACGGCGCTGACCGAGGCCGAGGAGTTCGACAAGATCTACAAGCTCGAGGTGGTGCCGATTCCCACCAACCGGCCGATGATCCGCAAGGACGAGGCCGACATCATCTACCGCTCCGAAGAGGCAAAGTTCAAGGCTGTCGTCGGCGAGATCGAGGAGCGCACTGCTGAAGGTCAGCCCGTGCTCGTCGGTACGACGTCGATCGAGAAGTCGGAACGCCTGGCACGGCTGTTGGAGAAGAAGGGCGTGCGCCATAGCGTGCTCAACGCCAAGCAGCACGAGCGCGAAGCCGCCATCGTCGCCGAGGCCGGCCAGAGTGGATCGGTCACGATCGCCACCAACATGGCGGGTCGCGGTACCGACATCGTGCTCGGTGAGGGCGTAAAAGAGGCAGGCGGCCTCTTCATCATCGGCAC
>JBEPVH010000093.1:0-7132 GCA_041691115.1 bacterium
GTCGTGCCAGTAGATGCCGCCCTCCTTCGGGAGAACGAATTTGATCTCCGGATGACCGTCGCCACCGATATCGGCCGGCGCCGAGCCGATGAAAGCGTCACCGGACCACGCCTGCGTGATCCAGATGTCGCCTGCCTCCAGCGCCTTGATGTACCCCTGGTCGAAGTACTTGTTGACGAGACCGTCGTCACGCTGTTTGGCGAGCAGGTCTGCCGCCTGCTTCCAGTCGTCAGGCGTCGCCGTCTGTATGTCCTTGCCGAGGTATGCGAGCGCCGGACACGGCAGGTCCTGGTTGTTGCCGAACATGCCCACCCGCTTGTCGTACGCGGGATTCAGAAGATCACCGAATGACGTCGGAGGTGTGGTGATGTACTTCGAGTTGTAGGCGATGCCGGTGAATCCCGACTGCCACGTCACCGTATAAACGTTGCCAGGGTCATAAACGAGGTTACGCAAGGCGGGGTCACAGTTGGCAAGGAAGGTCGGCAGATACTTGTGATCAAGCGGTGTGAGGTAGCCGCTTCGCAGCAGTTGCTCGATCGGCCCCCCGTTGGTGACGATGATGAGGTCATAGGGACATGGCTTCCCTGCATCGAGGTCGGGCAAGAGGTTCTTCTTGAGAAAAGAGGCGTTATCGGCGACCACGGTGTTGTAGTTCACGGTGATCTTGTTCGCCGCCGCGAACGCCTGAATCGTCGGACTCTTGCCCGAGGCATCGACGTCGATGTAGTCCTCCCAACTGGCGATCTCGAGGAGGCCCGCCACCTTGCCGTCGCCGTAAATCTTGCTGAAATCGATGGCCGTCGCCGACGGACTAGACCTGCGTCCGGTCCCGGGGACGCCACATGCGGCGATGAGCGATGACATGCTCAGTGCACTGATCCCGATTCCTGCGTAGGTCAGCGCCTGACGCCGGCTGATGCGGCGCTGCGTCAGACCGCGCAGGAGCGCGGGATCGATGGTGTCGTTCACTCGTCGCCGCTGCTCGGCTCGGGTTCGTTCTCCGGATCGGGCTCGGGTGCGGGCTCCGCCACCGCGACGCCCGAAACTTCAGGCGCACCAGTCGCCTCAACGACGAAGGTATGTTCCGGGCGCCAGATGAGGCGCACCTCGTCACCGAGATGGGGAACATCCTTGGCAAGACCGCGGTTTTGCGCATAGACGGTCATCGTCAGGCCACCGGCGATGCGCACCGCGAACTGGTGGCTGCCCCCGACGAACGTCGTCTCGCGAACCATCCCGGTGATGACGTTCCATGCCGCGGGGATGAGCGACGTCATGTCGGACTCGACGCGGATCTTTTCGGGCCGCACTCCGATGCGAACGCCGGGCCGCGTCGGGTCAACGGCTATGACGGGGACGCGGAGGATTGTGCCGTCGTCGAGAGTTACGGAGGCGAAGTCCTCGCCGCGTTCCCCGATGCGACCGTCGAGTAGGTTGGAAGCGCCGAGGAAGCCTGCCACGAAATCCGTTTCCGGATGTTCGTAGACGTCTTCGGGCGCGCCGATCTGCTCAATACGGCCCTCGCGCATCACCGCGATGCGGTTGGACATGGTCATGGCCTCGTCCTGGTCATGGGTGACTGCCAGGAACGTGATGCCCGTTTCCCGCTGAATGCGCTTCATCTCCAGTCGCACCTGCTTGCGCAGCGACAGATCCAGTGCGCCCAGCGGTTCATCGAGGAGCAGCACACGCGGCTCGTTGACGAGCGCTCGCGCCAGGGCAACACGTTGCTGCTGGCCGGACGACAACTGCGTAGCACGACGCTTGTCGAAGCCGCCGAGGTCCACCAGCTCAAGCATCTCCTGCACGCGCCGCTTGATCTCCGCAGGCTGGGTGCGGCGGCGCTTGAGGCCGAACGCGATGTTGTCGAAGACGGACAGGTGGGGGAACAGGGCGTAGGACTGGAAGACTGTGTTGACGTCGCGCCGGTAGGGCGGCACCGACGTCACGTCCGTATCACCCAGGTGGACGGTTCCAGAGGTGGGATCGACGAAGCCGCCGATCATGCGCAGCGTCGTCGTCTTGCCACAGCCCGACGGACCCAGCAGCGAGAAGAATTCGCCGCGATTGATCTCCAGCGATAGATCGTCCACGGCGACGATCGGCCCGTAATTCTTGCTGACCCGCGCCAACCGTACGTCGGCGTCTGTCATCGCCTCGGTCCGCCGTCGAGGGTTTGGCGCATTCCGGGAATTGTGTCACGGCTCGAGCGCACGTAGGTCACGCCGCGCTGCCGGGGTCCGCATGACATAAGTACGCCGCGCCGGCTCCGCCAGGTGTTGCGGAAATGACGGAACCGGACGCGGCGCGGGAAACCTCAGCAGGGCACACGGCGTGCACTAAGAGAAACGCGTCACCGGCCGAAAGTGGCTACCTGAGGGTCTAGTGACCGTTCCCGTTGCCACCGCCATTGCCGCCACCCTGGGGCGTCGAAGTGGGATGCGGCTTCTGGGTGGGCTGCGGCTTGGGAGTGGGATGGGTCCCGCCCGAGCCGACGCCGTTGGTGCTGTTGGGGACGCCTGGCGTCTTGCCAGAGCAGCCTGCCGCCGTGAGCTGGCCCTGGCCGGGGCCGGCAGGTGTGCAATGGGGCTGAGCCGGATTCCCGGTGGCGCTGCTGCCTCCGCCATTGGCGTTGCCATTGCTCTGCGAATTGCCGTTGCCATTGCCCGGGTGCTGCGGAGCCGCCCAGACCAGGGGGTTGGGCGAGCCTGTGACGGCAGCCTTGACTGCCGTCCCTGTCGCAGCAAAGACAACCACGGCACCTGCCATCGCGAACTTCGAGGCCGCGATCCAGGCGGGCACCGCCATGCCGATGCGTCGGCGGCGCGGCATGTCGGGGGCCTCGGCCGTGGCGAACGCCATGGCGGGGACGGGACCTTCGGTGACCGAGGACAGCGCGGCAGGCAAAGTGCCGTCTAGCCATCTCTCGAATTCTTCGGTCATCGTTCCTCTGCCGTGGCGGGGCGCAGTTCCCCCCTGCCTGTAACAACGGTGCGATCGTCGGAAGTAGCCGTATCCCAATCCAAAAGGACCATGAGCTTGGACCTGGCGGCCGCTAATCGTGACCCCACGGTGCTCTCGTTGGTACCCAGGGCGATCGCGATCTCCCGGTTGCTGTAGCCGTGGTTATGGCGTAGGACGAGCACCGCCGCGTGTTCAGGACTGAGCGTCCGGAGAGCCGCCAGCAGCGCTGCTCGGCCATCAGGGTCGGTCCCCTGGGGGGCGGCGGTGCCGTCGCTGAGAATGCCTGTCGGCTTCTCCCTTCGCTTGTATGAGATAGCCGTGTTGATGGCAATGCGGTGAAGCCATGCCTCGGCAGGCGCGTCAGGGCGCCATCGCGGCCACGCCTTGTAGGCGCGGGCGAACGCCTCCTGAGTGCAATCCTCGGCGGCATCCCGGTCTCGGAGCATTGCCGAGATCGTTGCCAGAATTCGCCGGTAGCTCGCCTCGTACAGGAGGGTGAAGTCCTCGTGGTTACCAGGCCTGTACAGCTTGAATCCTCCGCCCGGCTCATGCTCACCGCTGCCGTGCGCCCACCATTTTGCCCGGGCTCCTGGGGTTTTCTGCCGTTCGTCGGAAATCCGTCGCCGTAGTGACTCCGCACAGCGGGGCCACGTCGATCTCGCAAGTTGGCGACGGGGAGGCCGAACGCGCCATTCCACGGTAGCCTCTGGTGGCGCGCCTCACACCATGGGAGACCCATCGAATGGATCAGGGGGAGGAACCCCTGGACACCGCTGAAACGTCCGAGGACGCCGGCGACGTGACCGATGCCACACCGACCTCGCCGTCGCGACCCCCGGCGCCCATGCTGCTCGACGTCCAGGAGTCCAAATCAGGCGCACCTGCCGAGCAGCGAGGCGTCAAACCCGGCCTCGCCGCCTCGACGCCGATGCTCTTTGACGTCAAGGACTCGCCTCAGCCCGAGGCGTCCGCCCCTGCGGCGGCCGAGCGCACACCGGCGCCTCGCGCCGAGCCCACGCCCTCACTTCTCAACGTCACCGATGCGCCGGCGGGTGAGGCTCCGGGCCCGCTCATCATGAAGCGGCCGGCTCGCTCAGAAGACGGCCCTACGCTGCTCAACATCAACGTGGCGCCCGTCGAGGCGGCGCCCGAACGCAAGGCCACGCGCTCGTTCGACCCCGAGTCGCCGTCCCTGTTCAACGTCACTGACACGCCACCGCCCCCGGTTGCCAAGGCCGACGAGGCCGAGTCCTCCGACCCCTCCACTCCTGAGCGGCTGGGCTGGCACGTCCACGGCGAATCCGCGGGGTCGAAGCCGGCGCTGCTGTCGATGCCGGGAGCAGAGGACGCGGCCCCGGCCACCAACGCGACGGTCGTGAGCGAACCCGCGGTCAAGGTGTTCGAGGCCGCCCGCTGGACGCATCCGGAAGAGCAGATGGCCGCCCGCCTCAAGGGCACGACCACCCGTCTCGACGCCATGGACCTGGTCCTGGTGGGCGCCGCCGGGGGCACCGCAGCGCTCATGGCAGCGGGGCTGTTCGGAGCTGTCGGTGCCGTGACGGGGCACGTACTGCCCTTCCTAGCGATCTTCGTGGGGCTTATGGTCGGGCCGGCGGTTCGCAGCACAGCAGGTGAGGCCCATGACCTCGCGCTGGGCATCATCGGCGGCGTGCTTGCCCTGCTGGGCGGCACCGGTGGATACCTCTTCACCGTCTTCGCAGCCCATCGGGGGGTCGGATCGCTCAGTGGTGGTGACCTCATCCATCAGCTGACGTCGGCGGGACCGCTGACGTTCGTGATGCTGCTAATAGCCACATACCTCGGCTACACCTTTTCCCTGCGGCCCGTGTCGACCTTCGGGCGGCGGCTCAGCGCCGATTCCTGAGTAGTATCCGGACACTCCGCAGCGCCGTCCGGCGCCGGGCAAGGAGGGTCACGGGTATCAGCGAGAGCGTCGTCGTCGGCTCCTCTGGACTTGATCCGGCCGCCGTCGTCGCCTGCGCCCGCGGCGCCACGCTTGTTATCGAAGCGTCGGCAGTCAAGGCCATGGTCGCCTCCCGCGCAACCGCCGAGGCTGTCGCTGCCGCCGGAACACCTCTTTATGGAGTGACGGGCGGGCTGGGCCACAACCGCGACATGGCACCGGCATCTCCTGTCGACGAAACAGCTGTGCTGCGCGCCCACGCCACAGGCGTTGGTGACGACCTGCCGCCCGCCGACGCCCGGGCCCTGATCGCCGCAGCCGTGTCGGCGTTGGCAACGGGCGGATCGGCGGCGCATCCCCGGCTGGTCGAGGCCCTCGCCGGGCTTCTCAGCACGTCAACGCCACCATCGATACCGGACACAGGATCCTTGGGAGCCGGCGACCTCACATCCATGGCGGCGCTCGGTCTCGCCGTGGTGGCGGCGGGCTATGTGCTGCAACCGCAGGATGCCCTGGCGCTGTTGTCCTGCAACGCACAGGCATTGGGGACGGCGTCCCTTGCCTGGTCCGAGGGCAACGTACTGGTGGCGGCGCTGGACGCCGCTGCAGCACTGTCATGGCATGCCATCGACGGTGGCGCTGCGCCGTATTCGGCAGCAGTAGGTGATGCGTCGGGCGACCCCGGCATCGCCGATGCGGCCGCCCGGATGCGCGCTCTCGGTGTCACGGATATGCCGGGCGTGTCGCTGCAGGATCCGCTGTCGTTTCGCGTCATTCCTCAGGTTCACGGCGCGCTGCTGCTCAGTCTTGGCGATGTACATGCCGCCGCCGCAACATGCCTGAGCGGCCGCCTGCAGAATCCTCTTTTCGCAGATGGCGCGGCCATGGCGTCGGGCAATTTTCAAGTCCTACGCCTGGCGCTGGCGGTCGAAGCACTGCGCGTCGCCGTGGCTCATGCAGCTGCACTCGCTGAGCGCCGCTGTGCGCGCCTCTGCGCATTTTCATTCGGCATCGGTGGCGTACCTGATGGCGACCCCGGTGCTCTCGCGAGCAGCGGAATGCTGGCGTACACCGCGGCGGCGCTGCTCGCACGAATCCGGCATGCGGCGACTCCCGCGTCCGCGCTGGCGCCTCCTGTGGATGGCAGCACCGAGGATCACGCGACTATGGCGCCACTCACTATCGCCATCACCCGGACGGCGGTGCGCGACGCGGCGACCATTGCTGCCATCGAAACAATTCTCGCCACCGACGCCATCGGCGGCGGCGCTGGACATCCGCCGCATGGTGACCTGGCAGCTCTGAGCAGGCGCACCTCCGCGCTTGTCGCCGCCCATGACGTGAGAACGGCCGTACAGCGCGTCCGCGATAGCGCCGGGGTAGGCTAGGGCCGATGAGCGCTCCGGCTCCGCCACGCACGCCACCGCCCGATGTTGCGGCGATGCGTGATGCCCTGGCGGCGATCATTCCCATTCGCTCCGACCATGCGACCGCACCTCTCATGGAGTCGTTCAACTGGAGCGAGTGCATGGCGACCGTCCCACCGGGGCGCTGGTATCTCGTGGTCTTTCGTTCAGTGCGCCGTCGCCGCACTGACGGGCGCCGCCTGACGCGCGCCGACGAGGCTGCGTATCAGGAGGCCATGAGCAACTCTGACGGCCTCATCGTCTACTTTCGCGGCCAGCTCGACAAGCAGCGGCATTGTGTTTCGTTCTGCCTCTGGACGGGACGTGACGAGGCACGGCGCGCGTCGGATATGACCAAACATCTTGTTGCTGTCGCCCTTGCAGATGACTTCTACGAGGTCTTCGACTTGGAGCGCCACCATCTGGTGAAACACACCGATGGAGCGCTGCTCCTCGAGCCTGCCGGTTAGCTGACATGGAATTCCATCCCGTGTCACCGCGCTTCTGGATTGCTCGTCAAACTGTGCTTGGCGTCCTCGAAGCGATCGGCCTGGCGTGGGCCATCCTTTTTTACGCCTTGGGACACCACGGCACAGCTGTCATCGTCGCCGCGTGCGCCGTGGTTGCCGGAACCATCGGCTGGTTCATGGAGCGCGGCCGCTACCGCGCCTGGGGTTATGCCGAGCGCGAGGACGACCTCATCGTGAAACGTGGTCTTTTGTTCCGGCGTACGTCGGTGGTTCCCTACGGCCGTATGCAATTCATCGATGTGACCTCCGGACCGGTGGCCCGGGTCTTCGGGCTGGCGACGGTGCAGTTGCTGTCTCTTATACAC